>RPPU01000279.1 GCA_003819975.1 Desulfobacteraceae bacterium | reverse complement strand
TTTATTTTTTGATGGTGAAAATAGCGGCCGGAGGGGTCACTTGGAATCAGGTGCTAAATGAGCTGGCCAGGAGAAGAAAATAGGAAGAAATTCACCACAGAGGCGCAGAGGGCACAGAGAGTAAATATTTTTCACTTTGCCGTTGAGAGGACGGCAAAGTGAAAGATACTCACTAAAAAGAAAACCGCCATTTCGATTCCCGTTAGGGTGATTGATTTTTGCTTTTCCTCCTCTCAAGACAACAGTTTTAAGATTCACAAAACTGTTTGAAAAGCAAAAAAGAAATAAATCTCTGTGATCTCTGTGCCTCTGTGGTAAAAAATATTTTAGGAGACTCATTGAATATGATAAACGATTTATTGCAAAACAACGACGGTTTAAGAGTCTGTTCCTTTCAAAAAGCATTGGAAAAGATCAAACAACGCCAAAAAGGAACGATTCCGGCCGAAGTGCCGGTCATGCTGGAAACCATCCGGCGGGAGGGTGATGCGGCGGTCAAGCGTTATGCGCGGGATTTGGATGGTTTCAAAGGCGAGACCTTTGAGATCGGTAAAAGAGAGATGCAACGCGCCCTAAAGGAATTGAAACCGGATTTGCGTCGACATTTGGAAACGGCGATCGAGCGGGTCCGGGAAATGGCGGAGCAACAACGCGGCATGTTCCGCGATATGCAGATGGAGATCCGCGGCACGGTCATGGGGCACAGAATAGCGCCGATCGAACGGGCGGCCTGTTATGCGCCGGGCGGTCGGTATCCTTTGCCTTCTTCGGTGATTATGGGCGTGGTTCCGGCGCGCGTGGCCGGAGTCCAAGAGATCAGCGTGCTCAGCCCCCGCATTCATCCCGTCACCCTTGCGGCGGCGGTCTTGGCCGGCGCAGACCGGGTTTTTAATTTGGGCGGCGTGCAAGGGGTGGCGGCCGCGGCCTGGGGCCTGGCCGGAGTGCCGAAAGCAGATTTGATCGTGGGTCCCGGTAATAAGTATGTCACAGCCGCCAAGCGTCTGTTGTACGGAGAAGTCGGTATCGATTTTCCGGCCGGGCCTTCGGAATTGTTGATTATCGCCGAAGAAGCGGCCGATCCGGCCGTGCTGGCGGCCGATCTCCTGGCCCAAGCCGAGCACGATCCGGATGCCATGCCGGTCCTGATCGGCTTTTCGTCTTTATTATTGCAAAAAGTCAATAGGGCAATTCGGGAGCAATTGGAGGCTCTGCCGTCCGATTCTCCGGCCCGGCAAAGCCTGAAAAATGGATTTGCTTTGTGTGCGACATCGGATCAGGAAGCCATAACCTTGGCCGACAATCTGGCGCCCGAACATTTGGAACTGGTCGGCAAACGAGCGGAAGCATTGTCGGACCGTCTGCAACAGTTCGGCTCGCTTTTCATCGGCAGCCGGTCGGCCGAGGTGTTCGGCGATTACGGGTCCGGCACCAATCATATTCTGCCCACCAACGGCGCGGCCCGTTTCACCGGCGGGGTTTGGGTTGGGACTTTCCTGCGGGTTTTGACCTGGCAAAAGGTCAAAGCAGAGGGCCTGCCGGCCCTGATTGACCAAGCCGGAACATTGGCCGATGCCGAAGGTCTGCCGGCGCACGCGGTTTCGGCGCGGATCAGGTTGAAAAAATAAAGGGAAAATCATTCACCGCCCGCTTCGGAATGACACCGGACGGTGCCATCCTTTGCTCAAGGCGCAGAGGACGCAAAGAAAGATATTCTTATTTGAAAAAATCGGGGTTCCTGCCCCGATTTTTTAAGGCATGCCGGAGGGTGGGTACATTGGATTGCCAGGCGGTTGAAACCAGGGTGATGGCGATCTCTTCCAGGGCTGAAACCATAAAAACGCAAATGCCGACACGAAAGATCAGCGCATAATGCCAAACAAGCAGAATACCGACGCCCAAACCGAGCAGGATGGCGGAGGTTTTAGCCAGCCAGGTATGGTAGCTGGTTAAACGCCGGAATTTAACAAACCCGATCGAGATGGGCAAGAAAAAGGCAGCCAAAAACAATAGAATAAAAACGCTCTCCCGGCGGGTCAGTTCGGGCCACAGCCACCAGACACATAGGGGCGTGATGGCCATCAAGCCGAAATCGCCCCAACTGTCCAACTTCGCGCCCCACTCCGACTCTTGATTGAGTTTGCGGGCCAAGAACCCGTCAACGGCATCGGTGGCCAAACTGAACAGCAACAAGATCAGGAACCCTGTTTTTTCATTGCTCCAGGCCAGGTAAAGCAGAAAGGGAACGGCCAGGATGCGCGTGGAGGTAATAATATTGGTGATGGTCCATTTCATATTTGAATGCAGATGCGGTCTCCGGAAGATCAGTGAAAAAAATGGCGATCAAAGCAATCTTAATCCGATAATGACTTTACCCTGAAGAATTTCAGGTTCCGGGTCGACCAATCGTGTTTTCTTAAATCGCCATTGAAGTCCTCGATCACGGGCACTTTATTTCCCGCCACCGGGCCGCAGGCCACGGCCATGTGGGCCATATTCAGGGGAATATGGACGACGTCGTTGCGGGCGACATCGGCGGCATTGGGGACTGTTTCGTAAAAACCCTCTTTTTCCAAGTTATGGAACGCTTCGAGCGATGCTCCGGGGTAATGTTTGTTGCCGAGAAGCGGCGGTTCGAGGCCGGATTGTTTTATGGAATCATAGACGAACACGTTACAGAGATGATTGTCGTTTCCCCACCAAACCGAGCCCTCCCGGTCGGGCCACCCGGAAAGATCGGCCTGGATTGCGGGAAGAACGTCCACGATATGATCCCGTTTCCAGCCGCCGACAGCGTCTTTCCCGAGCCAGGACTTCAGACGGCTTTCCGGCGAAAAGAAAAACCCTCCCTTCCCGCCGATGGAATTTTCCTTGTAAGCCGCATTAAGGATGGGATCATTCATTCTTTCTTCAGCCCCGGTAACGATTTTTCGCTGCACCGAAAAACCGGCCGATTTTGCCGCGGCCGTTTCATTTTGGGGTTCCGGCAGCGCTTTATCGTTTTCCGTTTTACCGATGGAAGCGGAACGCAACAAGCGTTGCAGAGTTTGATTGCCGATCAGAGCTGGCAAGGATGCACCGGATACGGTTCCAGGTCGCCCGGCATAGGAACGGGCCGATCCGGGAAGCCTTTTCGGACTTATTTTGTCCTTTTGAGAGTTTGAATGGGATGAGAGTTTTTGCATTCGGTTTTATCCTTAAAAGATCGGCGCGACAAATCTTGCATAAAGGTTGATTTCGGGGCCTTTGGATAACCGACTTATCTTATTGAAAAGATATTCTATTTTGCACGGTATGTCAATAAGGCAAAAGCAGGCCGGATGAAACGCCGTTGGATTTAACCAATGCGGCTTCGCAAACTTGACATAGGGTTGTCAAACCGGTTTGATATAGCTGATTAAAAAATGGAGGCTATATGAAAACAATTAAAGCGGATACAAAATTGATTGCGGCTTGCGGATTATACTGCGGAGGCTGCCATGCTTATTTGAAGAAAAGATGCCCGGGGTGCCGGGAGAACGCCAAAGCCGCCAAATGGTGCAAGCCGCGCACCTGTTGTCTGGATCACAAATACGGTAGTTGCGCGGATTGCAAGCAGTATGACCGGGTGATGGAATGCCGGGATTACAACAATTTCATCGCCAAAATATTCGGCTTTATCTTCCGTTCGAACCGAAAAGCCTGCATTGATATGATCAAAGCCAAAGGTCCGGCCGCCTTTGCAGAGCACATGGCGGAGCAGGGCTTACGGACCTTAAAGCGCTGATCGGTCAGGTGGATAGACTGTAGCATTTTAGGCTATAGGAAAAAAGGATCAGATAAACACAAGAAAAATATTTCATGAATCGAGGGACATTATGAATCATTTGGAAAAACGGATTTTCGATATAATTGCCAAACCGCATTTGGCAGGGTTGGCGACGGTAACCGAGGATGGCAAGCCCTGGGTGCGTTATGTTATCGCGCAAGGGGCGGAGGATCTGACTATCCGGTTTTCTTCGTTTGCGAATTCACGAAAAGTCCGCCAGATCAAAAACAATCCGGAAGTGCATTTAAACTGCGGGGTCACCGGTTTAACGGATTTGCATCCCTATCTTCAAATTCAGGGAAAAGCAGAGGTGGTCACAACCAAAGACGAAAAAGAAAAATTCTGGAATGAGCACCTGACGAAAGTATTTAAGGGGCCCGATGACCCGAATTACGTTGTCGTCATCGTTAAACCGTACCGGATTGAGTATGAAACACCCATGACAATAGAAGCGCCTGAAATATGGATTAAAGAATAAAAAAGTAATTATTCAAGCGCTCAATGATAGCATGGAAAATTGCATTATTCGCCTGTCCCCCTTTTTCATTAACGAGCGCGGCAAAACGCGCGACCGGAACAAAAAAATCAAGAAAGAAAGTGATAAAAGAAAATGAAAAATACGACACTGGAATCTGTAGGCATA
This sequence comes from Desulfobacteraceae bacterium, assembly GCA_003819975.1. The sequence goes on along the minus strand of RPPU01000279.1, from coordinate 1,875 downwards.
GTGTTTCTACATGGTGCCGGCTTAGGCGCCTGGATATGGGAGGATGTAATAAAAAAGGCATCCTATCCATGTCTTGCTATTGATTTTCCCGGCAGGGGAAAGCATAGCAGTATCACAACAAATAATCTTACACTAAATAATTATGTAGAATCGGTACTTGCGGATATCGATCCATTTTGTCATAAAAAAATAATTATTGTTGCCCATTCCATTAGTGGGGTCATTGGTCTCGAGGTTTCAAGCAAACTTAAAGATCGAATTTGCGGTTTTATCGCCATCAGCGCATGCATTCCTTCTGCGAATCGTTCATATATTTCTTCAATGCCCCTTGTTATGAACCTTTTCTTACGGCTCCTGTTTAAATTCTCCGGAACGCGACCTCCCGAGACCGCGCTTCGAAACGCTCTTTGTAATGATTTGGAAGAAAATCAGACATTAAATGTCATCAAACGTTTTGTTCCGGAATCGACCTGTTTATATACAGATAGAATTCATGCGCAAAATGTTCCTGAAAATTCCATATATGTTCATTTAAAGAAAGATAAAGCTTTTAGTGAGTCTATGCAAAAGAAGATGATCGCAAATCTCCATGCAAAGCAAGTTATTGATATAGAATCTGGTCATCTTCCAATGTTAAGCAAGCCGGATGAAATAGCGAATATTTTGAATCATTTTGCAGCTCAAGTGAATAATTAGGCGAAAGACACCAAAATTATAAACTTTGTGATCTTTGCGTCTTTGTGTGAGTAAATTTCTTCAGGAGGATCTAATATGAAAATTATAAAATGGATAGGTATTGGGCTGGGAGTTCTGGTGTTGGTGTTTATCGGCTTTTGGGCCTATATGGGCATGTTTTCCAGCGTGTCGGTTGTTGAAAAAGACATGGGACCCTACACGCTGGTTTATGAATCGTTCGTGGGCGATTATAAGGATACGGGGCCGGTGTTTGAGCGGGTCCAGCAAGCCTTGCTTAAGGAGGGTATCACGGCGTCCGACGGCATCGGTATTTATCACGATGATCCCGCCAAGGTGCCGGCCGATCAGCGGCGCAGCGACTGCGGCAGCATATTGCCGGAAAAAGATTTGGGACGGGTGCCGGAACTGCAACAGAAATATAAAATCAAGGTTTTGGAGAAAAAGTTGAGCATGGTGGCCGTTTTTCCGGTTAAGAACACGCTCTCCTATATGCTGGGTCCCATGAAAGGTTATAAGGCATTGGCGGATTATGCCGGAGCCAAGGGCTATCGCTTGGCCGAACCTTTTGAATATTATGACATGGCCGGAAATAAGGTTTGCTTTGTGATGCCGATCGAGAAGTAGGTGTCTATTGCCTTGGCAGCACTCGAAAGGCGAGTTCCAAGGGGAGCGGACGCACTGATTAAATCGTTGTCGCTATCATTGTCGTAATCGCAGTAGAATCCTTATCCAATATTAAGAAATCGGCCGATTGCGATTGCGACAATGATAGCGACAACGACTAAGAAATGGTATCGATATTTGGATTCAGGCATATTTAAGCCAGAGGGCCGCAATGATGTTAGCCCCTCTGGCTTAGGCTTAAAGAAATGAGTTCACTCGTTTTGATCAGATCTTCTCCAAATATTTGATGGTCTTAACACTCGGGAGTTCTGATTGTTGCAGTCTTCAGAAGGACTGAAGCCTTTATCGCCGGCTTTTCATACGTGGCCGGTTTTTTTCATTTTATTCTCCTTTGTCTGTTAAAATTAATTTTGGGATATGCATGATTCCTTCATTAAGAGGACAATATAAAACGGCTCCGTGGAAAGCGGAGATCTTGTTGCAGTTTTATTTTTTTTATCCTTATCTTTCACGGTGCTTTCCTGAGGACGATCATTCGGGTGTCCTGAAGGGTTG
>RPPU01000278.1 GCA_003819975.1 Desulfobacteraceae bacterium | reverse complement strand
GTTTCAAGAAAGCATTCAGATATTGAGCCCCTTTGTCGAAAAGACCCAGCAAAGGTCCTTCCAACCCCTGACCCAGCACAAAGACCAGACTGAATAGACTGAGTAAGATAAAACCGAGGATCAAATACCCCAACAATGGGTGCATGACATATTGGTCCACTTGTTCCCGCCGCGGCTTTGGAACGCGCGCCCGGACCTTGGCCACATGTTCAAAAAGGTTTACGGCCAAGGCGTGGCGTTCGGAAGCAATCACCATCTCGGCCGACCGGCCGTGCCGATCGGAAATTCGCTTGCGTAAGCTGGGCAGCGGGCCGGTCAGGTCCGGTTGAATGGCTAATGCTTGTTCTTCAAACTCCCGGTCCTCTTCCAACAATTTTAGACTGAGCAAACGGGTCGAAACCCCCAAACCGGCCGCTGTTTTTTTATTGACAAGGGATTGAAGTTCCGCGATCGGTTTTTCAATATCCTGAGAAAAGAAAAAAACTTTTCCTTTGGTGCGCTGTTCGGCCGCAACCAGGGCGGCGTTGAACAGATCGGAAACGCCCTGGCCCTGAACGGCAATAGTCGGCACGACCGGAACGCCCAAATCTTGGGAAAGATGTTCCCGGTCGATTTCTATACCTTTTTTTCCGGCCTCATCCATCATGTTCAGACAAACAACCATGGGGACCTGCAGGTCCAGCAATTCGAGGGTCAATTCCAGGCTGCGCGAGAGCACTGAAGCGTCCAGAACATTGATGATCACATCGGGTTGTTCCCGCAGAAGATAACGGCGAGTGGTGACTTCTTCACTTTCCGGCGATGACAGGGAATAGATGCCGGGTAGATCCACCAAAGTGAAATGTTTTTGGCTCAGGGTGATGGGGCTGCAAAGATATTCCACGGTGGTTCCCGGGAAATTGCCCACCATGGCTTTGTAACCGGCCACGCTGTTGAAAAGCGCGCTTTTGCCGCAATTGGGTTGGCCGACCAGTACGACGCGCATCACGCAGCGACCTCCACCTCGATTTTTTCAGCCATGCCCCGGCCGATGCCGATTTCCACGCCGTTTATTTTTACCAGCACCGGGCCGCCGAAATAACCGTTGCGCAACATCTGAATGCGATCCTGGGCATGTAAACCCAGATGGTTGAGACGACGACGCACGCTTTGTCCGCCGCGAATATCATGGATAACGGCTGTTTGGCCGTTTTCTAAATGGTCCAAGGTTTTAATCATGTTCTTTCTCTGTTTTCATTAGCGCTATAAAAACACCTGAATTCTTTGCGCCAGTCCTGATGGATCTCGGGATCTTTTTCCATAAATAGCGCCATGGAGCGCAAGCGTTGTACGGTTTCGGGACTCACCGAATGTTCCAGCTTGCAGGCATCATTGGAAGCGGTCTCTTGATCCAAATCCAGAATATCCATAAGAAAGCGGGTCAAAACTTCATGGCGATGAGAAACTGCGCCTGCTATTTCCCGGCCCTCTTCGGTCAGCCGAATATAGCCGTAATGCTCTTGCTGGACCAGGTTTTTGGCTTTTAAGCTTTTTATGGCGCCGACTACGCTGGGATAGGAAACCCTAAGCTTATTGGCAATAGATTTTATGCGCGCCACACCTTGTTCAGCGCAAACCAGGTGAATCGCTTCCAGATAATCTTCCATTTGTGCACTTAATTGAATGGAATTCATTATTTACCTCAAAAGTTAGGTTAACCTAATTTTATACACTTACCTAAACATTGTCAAGCATAGCTAATTTATTAATTACTTACGCTCCCGGATAATTATGATAACATAGCCTCTTTTTAGATTTCAGACTCGATTTTTCAGGATAAACGGCGGTTAAAAGAGATCGGAAAGCTGAAGAATGTATCAAGGCAAAATAATTGAATATATTGACGAAGGCCATCTCCTTTGCACCATTTGTTTTCAGGAAAAAGGAGAGCGCCTCTATGTTTTAACCACCTCCAACCGGGAAATCATGCTGGCGCCCAAACGGATTTTACTAATGTCAGGCGCCAATAATAATCCCGGTGAAGGCCGGGAAGGGCTGCTCAGCCGATTACGCGAAGCTGAAGCCCGGCGCAAGGATTTGAAAACCCAGATCCGAGTGGAGGAACTATGGGAATTGGTGCACGAGGAAAAACAAAGCTATAACTTCAAATATCTCAGCCAACTTTGTTTTGGTGCGGATGTGACCGATGACCATGTGTCGGCTTTGGTGCGGGCCTTGTTTGAAAATCGAATCTTTTTCAAATTTAAAGAGGGCTTTTTTTGGCCGAACAGCGCCGAGAAAGTCGCCCAACTCATTCAACAAACTGAGGATGAAAATCGACGCGAGGCGAGCCTTTCCCTAGGCAGTGCCTGGCTGAAAGATCTGGAGGCCGGAAGATTGGTCCAGGCTCCGGCCTGCAAAGAGGATGTGGTAAATCTGCTGGTCGAACTGGCTCTATATGAAAAAGAGGCGCCGCAATTCAAGTTTGCCAAAGATTTGTTAGCCAGAGCCGGCATCCAGGATATTCGCCAGGCCCGTTGCCTCCTGATCAAGCTCGGAATTTGGGGAGAAGACCAAAGCCTGGATTTGCTGCGTCTAAAGATTCCGGAAAATTTCACCGCGGAACAACTTAATGAAGCGCGATTTCTCGTGCAGGCCGGAACAAAAACCGCGCGCCGGGAAGATTTACGGCAGTTGCCCGTATTCACCATTGACGGACCGCTCACCCGGGATTTTGACGATGCCCTCAGTATTGAAATCGCTCCGGATAAAATCAGCCTGGGTATTCACATCGCGGATGTGGCCGGCCTGATCCCCATGGACAGCCGGTTGGATCGGGAAGCGGCCCAAAGAGCCTCTTCCATCTATCTACCGGAGCAGCAGATTCCCATGCTGCCCAAAGAGCTGTCGGAAAACAGCCTCAGCTTGCGGGTCGGAGAAGACCGGGCCGCCATTTCTTTATTGGCCGGCTTTGACCCGGCCGGGACCTTGCTTGATTTTCAGTTCGTGCCCAGCCTGATCCGAGTCCAACGCCAAATGACCTACGATCAGGTCAATGAGTTGTATCAAAAAGAACCGGAATTGACTTGGTTATACCAACTGACCCAAAAATGGCAACGACAACGAATCGAACAAAAGGCCTTAATTTTATCTTTACCGGAACTGGTCGTGAATATTGCCGCGGATAAGTCCATTAATCTGGAACTCGTCAGCCAGGAAACGCCTTCCAAAATCTTGGTGGCCGAACTCATGATTTTTTATAACTGGATGGCGGCTCGGTTCTGCCGGGATCGCGGCATTCCGGCCCTCTTTCGCGGCCAGGAACCGCCCGGCGAAATCCTGCCCATGGAAGGGGTAAACTACTTGTTTTATGTTTTCAAACAACGCCGCAAACTGAACCCCCTGATGATCGACACTGCGCCGCGGCCGCATGCAGGCCTGGGCTTGGACCTTTACACCAATATGAGTTCGCCGATTCGCCGATATATGGACCTCTTGGTGCAGCGTCAGATTCGCAGTTTTTTGACGGGAGGCTCCCCGGCTTACGACAAGGAGTCTTTAGAGAAGATCCGTATCGGGGTTGAACCGGTCTTAAAGGAATTGGAGCGCCTGAAGCGGGGCCGTTTGCGTTACTGGGTCATCAAATATTTTTCCCAGCATATCGGAGAGCCTTTTGAAGGTCTGGTCCTCGATGTATTTAAAAAGAAATACCGGGTCGTCTTATTGAATTGCCAGATGGCCTTTGAAGCGGACCGCCAAAGCGGCCGGACTTTTTCCGAAGGCCAAGCCGTGCAGGTCCAGATCAAGAAAGCCGATCCTTGGAATGATGAATTGGAAATGGAAATGATGGGTTAGGCGCTTATTAATCGTCTCATAATAATATTCTCTGTTGTTATCATGATGCGGCTTCCGGAATTTTTTTTCAAGCGGCAACTCTCTTATGGTATTAAACGTTATCGTAAGATCAGCGAGCGCGACACTGGCCTATTTTAATAGCCCGAAGCACCTAATGGGTTCCGAATAAATTTGATCACCACGGCGCTTGCTGTTAGAGCCTGGAAGCCGTTAGTTGCCGTTTGAAAAAGAAATCCGGAAGCCGCAATCATATGTGAACACTATTATAAGACAGTTAATAACTCAAGCATATCGATAAAAAAGTGAAGCATACATTCCGGCAAGATAACCCGAATACGGCCGCATCATGGAATGGATTCATGAATGATTGACCGGCCTGGAAATTTGGCTTTTTACTTTTTCAAATCCATCCCGACCAAAACAACCAAATCGTTGACCACTTTATGCAAATCCGTAGATTGGGCGTTTAATGCTTCCGAGGCTGAAGCCGATTCCTCGGCGTGCGCGGCGTTTTGCTGAACCGCGCTCTCCATATCCGCCACTCCTTTGTTAATCTCCGTAACCCCCTGGGCCTGTTCATGGGCGGCCCGGGAAATACTTTCTAAAAACTGCACGCCTTTTGCGACGTCTTGATGCACTTCGGAAAAAGCTTCCGTGACTTTGGAAACCATTCCGGTCCCCTCTTCGATTTTGGAAACAGTGGTGTGAATAAGCGTGGTTGTGTCCTTGGCCGCACCCGCGGAACGAATGGCCAATGTTCTGACTTCTTCGGCTACCACGGCGAAGCCGCTGCCGGCTTCACCGGCTCGCGCCGCTTCAATAGCGGCATTGAGAGCCAGCAAATTGGTTTGAAAAGCGATTTCATCGATGCTTTTCACAATCTTTGAAATCTCCACGCTGGAAGCGGAAATGGATTCCATGGAGCGGGTTAGCGAAGTCAAGGAATGATCCGCTTTATCAATGGTTTGATTGGCTTTTTTCATGAAATCATCCGCTTCATGCGCATTGCCGGCGGTCTCCTGGGTTACGCGGGAGATCTCGATTAAAGCCGAAGCGGTTTCTTCCAAAGTGGCGGCCTGTTGAGAAACAGCTTCGGCAACTTTTTGACTGGAAGAAGAGACCTGGTTGGAAGCCAGGGAGATGGTTTGGCTCGCATTGGAAAGAATGTTTATTATTTTTTGGATCGGTTTGGTGAGCGAAACGGAAAAAGTAAACACCAAGGGTAAAATCAGCAGAAAGCAACAAAGAAAAACAATCGATAAAATTTTAAACATCTGCACAGTATTGTCTCGGATAACGGCTTTGGGATAAAGAACCGTGACCGCGCCGATCAACCCGGATTGATTGTGGAGTGATAAAATGCCTTGAAAAAAACCGCCTTCTTTCAGGCTGACATCGTTGATCAAAGCTTTTTGGCCGGCTAAATTGTTCGTGATCCGGCCTTGTTCTTGCGGGGGAATCTTTATCTTGGCGTAGGACGCGAGATCGCCGATAAGCAGATTTTCCTTGCCGAAAAGATTGATTTTCATGCCGGTGATCGACGCCATCCGGCTCACAAACGATTTATTCAGCTTTTGAAAGGCCGTCACAAAACCAAATTGCTTTTTCTCCAATGCTTTGGTGGTTTTATTATAATCGTCATAAACAATGGGCGCCTGGCAGACCAGGACGATGGCATCGCCGATCTGATCAAAATAGAATTTTTGGGCATTGAGGATTTCGCCTTTGAATTTCAGATCAAAACCGATGTTCGGCAATGCCGGAGCCTCTTTCCAGGAATCCATCGCTAAAGTATCTCCGCGCTTAACGATCGCGCTAAAAAAAGTAAGCTGCGGAACAGGATGGTTGTACCCGATCAGGAAGGTTTGATCGTCTTGCTTAAAGGCATAGCATTTTAAGTCTCCGTCCACATCATAGATCGCCATTCTTTCGATATTATTGGACTCGGCGATTTTGTAAATGTCGGTGGTGACCTGGTTATATTGTATTTGAAAAAGGTTTAAGTTCACATCAGCCTTGGAATCATAAAGCAGTTTGACTCTGGATCCCAGTTTTTCCAGTGTGGCCAATTGATTGGAATTGAGAATCAGTTTTTCCTGCTTGGCAGCCAAATCGTCTTTCACCATATTAATGGCATGCTCCAATAGGCCGCCGACCGCCTGGCGGTTTTGCTGATTGATCAAAAAAGACGAGGAGAAAACGGCTACGATCATAATAATCAGGATAATGATTGCGGCCCCCAGAATAAGCTTGTTTTTTAATTTCATCTTTAGCATGGCTTTTTACCCGTTCAGGCCAAAAAATTGACGGAATCGATTGTTTTCCAGATGCCTGATTATTGAAGTTCCCGAACCCCGGCGACCCTAATTTACGCGAAAAGCAAATTAAATCGGAGAGATAGCTTTATGGCCTGATGTCCGAAATAAAAAAGCCTTTGAATGCCGATCTCCCCCTGAATGATCATGCATTCATTTTTTATGCCAAGTTATTGGATTTC
>RPPU01000277.1 GCA_003819975.1 Desulfobacteraceae bacterium | reverse complement strand
TATAGTAAATCCCGAACGCGTCTTCATCGGCCTGGCCGGTCATACTTGGAAATACCGTTTGCACCGGCTTGTTTTCCAGGATTGCCTGGCAAGCCGCAAACAACAATAGCATAAATAGCACAATCGATTTTTTTTTATATTTCATGATCGGCCTCTTTCTTATTTATTTCCAAGTTGTGTCATTTTTTTGAATTATCGAAAAGGCAAAAGAATCTATCTTATCTTTTTGATGCTACATCAACCCCAACGTCGCATATTTCTTTGTGATTGTAGGGGCAGGTTTTAAACCTGCCCCTACGGCTAAGAATACGATTTTTATAGAATTAACTTAATGAGCGGTCTTTTTTTATGACTATAAAGCAAATGCGGATTGATTGAAAGTAAAATTTTTAATATCAATAGGCTTCTGATTCCAAAATATAGACAATTTATGGTCGATTTATTTCAAGTAATCTTTGGACCATTACGACATTCCGGTAATCCTTTATCGGATTGGAGATTTTTTTGGTCCGATATTTTCAGGATCAAAAAAACCTTGGATTACGCGAACCATGGCAGGAGCCCTCGTGTGACATGTCCACGCTTTGATTTGGCGCGATAGGTCACGTCTTGAAAAACGGCCTCTTGCTACGCGAGGGCTCCTGCCCTTGTCACGCGAGGGCTCCTGCCCTTGTCACGCGAGGGCTCCTGCCCTTGTCACGCGATGGCTTTTACCCTTATTGCCGCATTCCTAAAAGAAGCTCCCAGCCCAGAATAAAAGCCCTAACCCAGAACCAGTAGGGGCAGGTTTGAAACCTGCCCCTACTATTGGCTTATTTCAGCTCCCTTTTTTTCTCTGCTCCATACGAACGATAAAATCCGCCAGGGAAAATTTGTATTGTTTCGTAAAATGATCGTTAGGCAAAGTTAAAATCATGCTCAAATCCTGCAAGTCATAGATACTGGTCCATTGCGTGGAATGATGGATTGAGGACATAACGTCCATCATTCCATTCATATCTATTTGGCCTTGTTTGCTTTGCAGTTTACAGATCGCCAGCCGATAGCGCCAACAACGATCTTTATCAGCAGGACCGGCCCAATAGCTATTCGTCATCACCTGATAAGGGGTATCGGCCCGGCTGAATTCGATTCCCGTGGGTAAAAATTCAACGACCACGGACGCACCCCCGCGGTCTGCCAGCAAGAAATGGTTTGGCATAAAAGCATCACAATAGGTTATTGGGATTGAACGCAACAAAGTTATGGCTTCTTCTACATTGGCACATTTCTCCAAAACAAGATGAAAGGCGCTTACATCTATTAATGCCGGCTCTTTTAGAGGTTGATATTTAAGAGACACGCTTGCCGCACCCATAGCCAGTCCTTGGTTGTTGATTCCATCGGCAGCTATGAAACCCGGCGCTCCGCAAGTCATAACAAGGGTCGGATAATGACCGGTGGTCTCGGGATAAGTAAAAATCAAGGCTGTGTGCAGCATAGGATTAGACCAGTCATGATTACGGCCAAAACGAGCGTGTCCGTCCGTATTCATCCCGGGCCGGGCAAAAACATTGGAACACCCGTCTTTTCCCGGACTTGCATTGTTTTTATTGATGATCACCCCCGGCAATAAAAAGCCGAAACCCGGACTTTCCCAGACCGGGATTCCCATGTGCATTTCACTCAGATTCGGGCCATAAGAGGCATAAACACCCTGCATTTGTTCTGCCATACCTGGATAGATCTTATCAATAAAACCATAATAGGCGCGTGCCGTTTCTTGTTTATCGGACGGCAAAGCCCGGGGAACATAACCATTGGCCTGATACCACTGACCGAACATGCAGCCGATTTGCTTATACGTCCCGGCTACTTCTATTTTTTCAAAAGGATAATCCTTTATAGGTTGTTCGTTCGACCAATAAGCACCCTTATACTCTGCCGGAATAGCCGGATTGGGGGTTAAGACGACACTGCTTGGATATGGGATATTTGACCGCTTTTTCGCAACGAAGGTGCCGTCGGGCTGGTGCGCGATCAATTGAGTAACCGCCCCGGAAGCGTTTTTCTTGAATTCAATGCGATAACGGTTCAGGCCCTTGATGTCAAACGACGTACCTTTAGCGGGAATCAATTCGTAAGTCGGCTGACCGGGCACAGTAAGCGTGAGGGTGGTCTCCCCCTTGAGGACAACCCTGGCAATCATTGATTTGAATTCATATTGCCCGACAAAAGATTCCAGAGACAGCACTGGCTCCGGCTTATTTGCGATAGTCGCCTGACAAGCCGCAAACAACATGAGCAGGAACAGCACAATCGAAAATTTTTTATATTTCATGATTCAGCCCCTTTTATCCCGGTTGTTGTATTTATTTATGTTTTCGTGTCTTTCGTGTATACACAATTTTGTGTTGCTTAAAATTATTTCGCGGTAAAAATTTTTCATTCCCCCGTAGGGGTTCAAAATTTTGAACCCCCGCTTTTTTCCTGATTCGAAAAAAATACTTGGCAACAGGGACATTTCGAGCCGGAATTCGGAAAAGAACGCTATTCCTCCCAAAGCGATACACTACCAACTCGTCCATCCTTTGCTATCCACAGAGGAAGGACAATACTTTTTTCTCCAAAGCTGACCCGATACACATATTTATACCCCCCCGATCTCTCTTCGCGCGCGTACAGCACAATGCCGGTTAGCGGTCCAAGTTCTTTGACGAACGCGGCGGCTTCGTTCACCCGGTCAGAAAAATTATTCGTTTCCAAATCTGGCGTAAAAAGGTCGGGCTTCAAGGTTCCCGCGACCAAGTCGCGAAACCCTTGCTGCACCATGTTCACGACCTTTGGATCTTTATCCTCAAGCGGTTCCATGCGCTTTTCTATCGGTTGCTCGGGAACATCCACTGCAAAACGGCGGTATAGACCGATCACCTTATCCCCCGCCAATTCGAAACGCAAACGGTGGTCACTATCATCGAAACTGAATTCCGTTTCCGAAAGCGGAATCAACATATATTTGCCAGCGCCTGGCCTCCGGCGACTGAAAAGATTTTTCCCGTCAAAAGAAATAATGCGGAATTCCATCCCTAATTTATACCAACCGGTTAGACGCTTAAGTTTTGACGACTCAATCGCAACCGGTTTGATCTCAGGGAGCGGTTTACCGGCAGCCAACGCCAATAGGAACCGGCTGAAATAATCTCGATCACATTTGGGATCAAAGGTGTTATTGAGAATCACGGCCACAGCTTTAATTGCCGGATCCGCCTCTACAAAACAATCAAAACCATAGACTTCCCCAGCTTGACCCACTAAACGATCTCCTTGGGATTGCCGGAATGCAAGACCGAAACCATAAGGCTCCTCTTTGCCGTTCGCTAGTCGCGTGGGTCTCAACATGCGGGCCAGGCTCTTCGAGTTCACCACTTTGCCGCCATGCAAGGCCAGGGTCCATTGGGCAAGGTCTTCCGCGTTGGAAACGAGTCCTACTGCTGAGTATTTCTGGGTCACACTCCAGAAGGGAGCCGGCTTGGGATTGGTAGAATAATATCCTGAGACCAAGCCGGGAATAACTTGGGTTTCTTCATCGTAATGCGTGTGTTTCAGTCCCAAAGGTTCGAACAAACGTTTTTGAAGAAAGCGTGCATAGGATTGGCCCGTAACCTTTTCAATGATCATGCCCAGAAGGATATAACCCGTATAGGTATAACGATGTTGGGTGCCGGGTTCAAAGTCCATGGCCATTTTAACCACATACAGCTCCAGCAATTGATTTGGAGTGATTCTCTCCAGTCTATGCTCCCAGAAATTTTTACTAACCCTAAAATCCGGTATCCCCGAGGTGTGATTAAGCAATTGCTCCACGGTAACGGACCTCCAGGCCCTAGGTAGTTTCTCCAAATAACGCGCAATAGGAGCCGCCAAATCCACCTTGCCTTCCTCTGCCAACAACATCACCGCCGCGGCCGTAAACTGCTGTGTGACTGCGCCGATGCGGAAAAGCATATCGGGCTGCATCGTTACGCCCAGTTCCACATTGGCGAGACCGTACCCTTTTTTGAAAAGCACTTTACCGTCCTGCACCAATAAAACCACGGCTCCGGGTTGATCCGCTTTAAACCAGCGACTTAGCCGCGCATCAGCCTGAGCGGCCAAGGAAGGCGCCGCATTCTTCGCGGATTCCTGGGCCTGAATCAAAAGAGCGGGGGTGAAGACGGCCAAAATCAAAAAGATGGAAAGGATGGTTTTTGGTAAAACTTTTAGATACTTCATGGCTATATACCTCCTTTTAACTATGTACAATTGGTTTTATCATTTTTGAGTTACTACTCAGGGTCGATATTTCACCACCCATTCACACTGGGCATGACGAAGGACTCAGCAAGAACGGCTATATTTAAAGATTTTTTTAAGTGCCAGAGTAATTGCGCTTTTTAAAGAATTATCGTCCTGATCGGTTATTCATCTCATCAAAAAAGAGCTTATAAGATTCGCTCGAAACGGCCAGACCGGATAATTGGGTTTCTTCCGGCTTATCTGCCAGCGGGGAATAACCCGGCTTCTCCACCATAAGAGAATGGAATGCAAACCCGGCATAAAGGCACAAGAAACAAATACCGATATGGGCCCAAAGCGGGATCGGTCGGGAAAAAAATACCCGGCGCTTTTCTTCCGCTTGTTGGAATTCCATCTCCACCTTCCGGCCCACCCGGTCAGGAACATCCCGACAGGGCGCCTTTTTTAAAATCTTTTCAAGGTCTTTCATTTTACTTCCTCTCCGATCATGTTTTTCAGTTTTTCCAATCCCCGGCGATACCAGGAAATAACGGTACGAATGGGGGTCCTTCTGAGGGTCGCGATTTCCTGAAAAGTGAACTCATGCAGCGCTTTGAGGATGATGGTCTCGCGCTCATCGCCGGAAAGTTCGAACAACAACTCGCCTATTTGGTTCCATAAGGCCCTATCTTCGGGAAGCATGCTCGGTGCTTCCAAATCAAAAAGCGCCTCTTTTGAGGCTTCACGACCGCGCCAATCATCGATGGCCGCGTTACGCACGCATCTGAAAACATAGGGACGCAGGCTAATCGGCAGCATGGGCCGGTTCAGGAGTTTGCAGAACGCCGTATGCATCGCGTCTTCGGCGCTTTCGCGGTTACGGGTCAGCGACAGGGCATACGTATAGAGCGCCTTCTTGTTTTCTTGATAAAAGATTCGTATCTTCTCAATTCGCTTCATTAGGAATAATCGATCCTACCCTAACCACGCCCGAAGTCATTGTTTTGATGCACATGTGACTTCAATTATTTTAAGAATCAGGAATCATTAGACTGATTTTAATCCCAGCCCTATCCTGGTAACGGTGGGATGATTCGCCTGTTCCTTTTTTCACTCCAAATAAAAAAGGCCGCTCAATCGAGCGGCCTTTTGAAATTCTAATTATATCCGGCTGTTTATTTCTTGGCGTGGCAATCCGCGCATTTGTCGGTCGGACCCTTTTTCATGGTCTTATGGCAATCTTTACAATTGGCGTGATAGGCCAGCTGCAGCTTTTTGGCATTGCCCTTGGACTCTTTTACATCATGGCAAGCCGAGCATTTCTGAATCGGCTGACCCTGTTTCAAAACATTTTTGCCGTCCTGATAAACATGGTGACAATCGTTACAGGCCAGCTTTAAGTCCACCGAATGTTTGTTATGGCTGAATTTCACCGGCCCCTTGGTATCCGGCGAATAGCCCTTGTTGTCGATGACGATCTCTTTCGGCAAATCCGCGGCAATCACGATGCCCATATAAGCAAGCAGTAAACCCAGCAAAGCAAGCAGTAGCATTCCTTTTTTCATATTCAGTAACCCCTTTTGTGATAGAGCGTTATGATTTTCCCTTGTGTCTATTTTTACCTATCTGGCGCCTTATTGTCAATAATAAAAAAGCTTTTGAATATTGATCGACCGAAAACGTTCAGCCGGTAGACCGACATAAAACGTTATGGGAGCGCTCAAGTCCTTTGAGATTTTTTCTTTATGCCATGGCCTATCATTTAAATCGACCCCTGGTTGGCTTCTAAAACAGCATCATCCAGGATTAACCTTGACAACTTACTGAAAGTATGTAGAATTTTGCGATTTTAAAGGAATCAATGAAATTGAAATCGCTGGTCACAGGTGCTACCGGCTTTATCGGCAGCCATTTAGTTGAATTTTTATTACAAAAAGGTCTGGAAGTCCGCTGCCTTTTGCGCAATCCGGACCAATTGGGCTGGTTAAAGGATCTTTCTGTTCAGATCGTGAAGGGCGACTGCCTTGAGCAAAGCTCTTTGATTGCGGCTGTACAAGGTATGGATTATGTTTTTCATTTGG
>RPPU01000276.1 GCA_003819975.1 Desulfobacteraceae bacterium | reverse complement strand
TCGTCCACGGAGTTGAGGTCGGAAACGGTCTCGCCCTTTTCACTCTTGATCTTCGGAAAAAGGGCCGGCTGCAAAGCCTTGTTCCGCTCCAGGCCGCGGGCGTCCAATATCAACCAGGGTGCGGATTCGTCTGCTTCCGCTTGACTTTGGCCGACCGATACGTCCTCCACCGGACTCATGGATTCGCGAAAATAGGTCAGCAATTGCCGGGTCAGCCCCTTGACCCCGTGCAACGGCGCCCGGTAAGTCACTTGCTTGAAAATATCGTTGTTTTTCCGGATGGTTTGCTCGTCAAAAGGTTCGTATTCGATCAAGCCTTGAATGCGCACGATCATCTTCTGTTGCTCCATATCGAGTAAGGTGGTCCGGTCGTCCACGCGGATGCGGGCGGCCACTTGCAGAATGGAACTCAAGGCGCCGGCTTGGGCCGTCTTTAAAGCGCGGGACTCGGAATGGCCGTTTAACTTAAGGGACCCCTCGCCGACCCCGTAAAAATAACCGTTGTCCCAATCCACTTTGCCGTTGGGCCGGGATTCCATAAACGGCTTAGACCATTTTTCCTGGGCCCAGGAAAAACCCAGAACAAACAAGCCCGCTAAACAAAATAAAAGAGCGATTTTCTTTATTTTAGAGCTGCGCATATTTCAAACCGATCTACTGACGAATTTTTGACGGGATAAACAGGATAATAAAATTTTCTCCTGCTTACTCCATTCGATCTTCTCTTTCAAATCCGCGGCAGCGGATTTGTTTATAAAATATTTCCGTCGCGGAAATATTTTATTGGCATTTAATTTCAAGCGTATTGGCCTGCATGCCCTGAACCGCGAAACGCGGGGCCTTGATCGTTTTGAGGATCTTGTCGCTCAGTTCTTCCAGGCTGCCCTGATATTGAACTTCCAAAAGAGCGTTTTGCGCCTGGAAATGACGGGTCTGCACGTCGCGCACGCCGCGGATTTTTTTAAGACCCTCCTTGAATTTGGCCAAATTTTCAAAGCTGATGTTTTCGATGTCGATTTGATAAGCCGAAGCTTGGTAAACGTCTTTGCGCCATTTTTCAAGGATGGCGGCGCTCATCTCCTTCATCAGCTCCTGGGTGGCCATCTCAAGCGGACCGAACGACTCGGCTCCCGAAGCCGGTTTGGTGCGCGCGCCCGAATAAAGCACTCGGGTGGTATCGGTCTCGATCGCTTTTAACCGGACTTCATTGGTGAAAAATCGCATGGAACGGCCCATGACCTGGCGCTCGCCCACAAACGAACGCCGGACATCGCCCGCCACCAACACCTCGGCTCCGAAATTCTTGGCGATTTTCGCCGCCTTATTCGGGTCACCGGCGCTCAACGAGGTTTCCATCTCTTTCTTATAACCGACCTGGGCCAGATCCACGAGCTGAAAATCTTTGTCGAGCAGGCTTTTCTCCACCCAATTCTCCACGCTGTTGTTGCCTTCCAGGCTGACGCCCGGAAAAGTCGTGTCGATCTCCTTGCTGTAAACCAGAACCGCGGTGCGCGGGTATCTTTTTTTCTCCATCAAGACTCCGATGGATTTGAGGTCGTTGGATAATTTGCCCAGCTTGACCTGAGCCGTGATCTCGACCTGATACTGATTGCCTTTGGGCCCTTCCCGATCGATTTTATAATTCTCGATATAACCGCTGCTGGCCGTATAAATTTTGTCTTCGACCAATTGTTCCTGCTCGACCGTCAACTCCGCGCTGACAAAAGTGCCCACGCCCTGCTCCACGGCTTTGCGCAGGGCGTCGTTCAGGGCTTCATCCCGGGCCTGAGCCGAATTTCCGTCCGCCACACCGACCGCCTTGACCGTCTTAATGCCTTCTTCGGCCGAAAGCATTAGGGTTAATGGCATCATCACCGCCAGAACACCAAAAAAAACCATAACTTTTTTCAACATGAGCAGACTCCTTTTTAACATAAAAACAAGCGCAAGCTTGTTTTTATTCCGGCAGCATCACCGTCATCCCTTTTGCGACTTTTCCTTTAACCACCTTGCAAATGGAAGTCTTTTCCTTGACCGATACGACTTCGATTTTGCCCGTCTTTTCCAGATCGTAATCCAAGGTCTCGCCGGTCTCTTCATCTTCAAGCGCTTCGGCGGTTCCGACATCGAAGGTTTGGCCTTTTTCAACTCCTTCGCGCGTGCCGCGGTTGATGTAAATTTTATCCGCCTTGACCAGCAAGACGTTCGCCATCCAGGGAACCTGGGAGATCTTCTCGGTCATGAAGGCCACGCCTTCATCCACGGCTTTTTCCACGGCTTTACCGGCATTGGTTTTCCTGAACCCGGAGACATCGCCGTCAAACTGATTGCGGGTCAGGCCGACCGAAAGGCCGGTGTTGGTGATTTTGCCGTAGCATTTTTTCGAAGCCATGACCTGGCCGGTGGTTGAATCCACAATATACATGACCACATTGATCTCGGACGCACCCCCCTTGGCTCCCACCCGAATACCTTTGAAGGAAACTCCGCCGGCCCCGCCCGCCGTATCTTCGGCAAAATGGGTGATTTCACCTTTGACAATCAACTGCGCCGGCGTCATCTTGCCGGTCTTGACTTTTTTTCCGCCCCCGGCAGCCCGGTCGCTGGCCGCGAAATCCTGTTCTTCCATGGCTGCCTGCCGCATGTCGGTCTCGCCCAGCACAATGAATTTACCGGTTTGAACCAAAGAATCGGTCAAGACCGCGCCCCAGGCATCGCCCAGATCCCACTGGCCCGACCAGTTCGACTTGTTTTCGAATTTCTTTACCACAATGCTGTAGCGCATCTTGTTGCCGGCTGCCCAAACAGACAAGCTGTTCGCGAACAGAAAACAAAAAACACCCAATCCGATTAAAATCCATTGAACTTTTTTCATGACTTTCTCCTCTCGCAAAGGTTGATCTTTATTTGGCTTTTTGAAAAAACAAGACTTGGATCACCCTGAGTTTTCAATAAGCTGAAATGTTTATATTTTTTCATTGTGAAACGCACTTAATCTATATTAAATTCAAACCGCTGTCAATGAAGCGCTTGGTTAAAAGCGCTTTACAAGCGCTTGGCCTCTGAAGCGATTTACAAGCGCTTGGTTCCAAAAGCGCTTTACAATCGCTTGGCTTCTGAAGCGATTTGGCGCCGGATCTGATCACAGGCCTAAACGCTTCTTCAGGAGCCTAAGCCTGGAAAAAGGAATGAATCCAATGAATACGACCTCCAACCTGAAATTCGCTCATATCGCCATTATTCTGGTAAACCCTCAGATCCCGGAAAATATCGGCGCCTGCGCCCGGGCTATGAATAATATGGGCTTATCCCATTTGATCGTGGTCAAACCCGATAATTGCGACCTTAAACGGGTCGTGCGCATGGCCACCGGCAATTCCATCGATATTATTCAAGAAATGGAATATACCGACGATTTTTTGACCGCCATTGGACCTTTCCAATATATTGTCGGCACCACCGCCCGTATCGGCGCCCGCCGGCCTGCTATTTTGCATCCCCGCGAATTGGCTCAGGAATTGATCGATCTTTCGCAACATAATCGAATTGCGATTTTATTCGGACCTGAAGACCGCGGTCTTTCCAACGAACATTTACGCCATTGCGATACCATCGCCACCATACCTACGATCGATTTTTCCTCTCTGAACTTGGCCCATGCCGTGTTGATCTTCTGTTATGAACTGGCCCTGCTCTGCCGGGCGCCGTCTGAAAAATTTATACCGCGCCTGGCGGACAAATTCGAGCAGGAAAATATGTATACGCATCTGCGCGAAGCCCTGCTGAAAATCGGCTTCATCAACCCCGAGAATCCGGAACATTGGATGCTCAACATCCGCCGCTTCTTGGCCCGCTATGACTTACGCGGCCGTGAAGTCAAAATAATCCGCGGCATCTGCCGTCAAATAGATTGGTATACGGATCAGCTCGAAAGGTTCAAAAGAAAAGAACAGGATGAAAAGAAGGGTTAAAGGTAGGGGTCAATCCGCCTTCGGCAAGCCTACGGCGGACGAGGAGGCCGAGGGACCGAGGGATGGAGAGCAGGGGCCTCGGGAGCGAGGGTAAAAGCCAAAGGCATAGAAACCAAACCAAGAAAGCGCGGGGTCAGAACAAAAATCAAGGGGTGAAAAAACAGGGTTCCGGGGACAAGGACAAAACCTCTCCAATCGTCAGGCAATCAAAAATAAAATTGACATACACATCCATTAACCTTAAAATGTGTATTCGGAGGCGGAACCATGCGAACCAACATTGTAATCGATGATGATCTTATCAAGAAAGGCTTCCTTTACACCGGCATTCAAACTAAAAAACAACTGATCGATTTTGCCTTAAAGGAACTGATTAGAAGGAAAGAAAGAAAAAACATTTTAAAACTCAAGGGAAAGCTTTGCTGGGAAGGCGATTTGGAAGATATGAGGAGTTCCCGATTCCATGATATTGGTTGATACATCCGTATGGATAGGTTTTTTTAACGAACTCGATTCACCCACGGTCCGCCTGTTGGAAGATTTTATTGTAGCTGAAGAGGATATTTGCCTATCAGGATTTATTGTGACGGAAGTTCTGCAGGGTTTTAAAACCGAAAAAGATTTTGAATTGGCTAAAAAGCATCTTCTGCAATTTCCAATCTATATTTTTGACAATCCCCAATCTTATATTAAAGCCGCTCAAATTTATCGGCGTTGCCGCCGGCAAGGGATCACCATTCGAAAGACCGCGGATTGCATTATTGCTCAAACCGCCATTGAAAATAAACTAATCTTATTGCATGAAGACACGGATTTTGATCGCATTGCTTCCGTTTGCCCGCTAAAAGTATTCGACAGAAGCCGATTATAGAATCCGAGGAAAAATCCATTTGTCCTACTTTGATGAACCAGTCTTTTTACCGTACCAATCCTGTTGAAATTTTTCATAAACCGGCGCCAGATCGACTTGATAAAAACCCAAGCCCCCTTTTCGCAACCTAAACGCGTACCGATAGCCCTTGGGATACCGTGACCACATATTCCGTTCTCGCGGAAAAGTCAAAACCGGCAAGTCTTTCCGGTCCGGGATAAAGGAATAATCAGCCTGCATTTGATAATCATAGCTTTGCAGCCCTTGCTGATCCGTCAACTGATTGAGCCGCAAAGCGCCGGGGTAAGCGGCGAACCCGACAACCGCCCCCAGCAGAACGGCAAGGACCATTGTTTCTTTGCGCGGTGCATGGGACTTTTTGAGCCACAAATAGCTCAGCGCTCCCGTAACAACCGCTATGAAGATAAAAGATTCATAAAACGGCCGACCCGTATAAACTTCCGTATGGACCATTGAATCGACGATCACATAGAAAAAAACAAGAAAAAAAGAAGAATGGTCGTCCGGGTATGTGCGTTTTTCATCAAATCGAAATCAAACAAGGTAGGCAAAAAAAGATCATTCGTCTTCGGAGCCCGGTCGATTTGTTCCAGAAAACGAATAAGGGGATGTTCCAACCATAAAGCATGTAATCTCTCCGTGTTGCGAACCCACATCAATCTTGAGGATCGATATTGTTCGGCCGAAGAATGATCGGGATCCAACCAATGAAAAGGCCTAATCCGATAACATTGACTCCCTGTATGGATTTCAAGAACAATAGAATCCGGAAGGTTCCTATATCTTAACGGTTTTATCCTGATCTCTTTTACTTCCGTCCAAAGCACTCGCCATTCGGGACTGATTAGCCTGAATAAGCGAAAAAAGGGAGGCTGATAATGAATGCCCTCGGCATTGAAAACCAGTCGCTCCTTTTTTCTTAACCGTATCATTCCAATCGCCGCTATCGCCAACAGCAAAGGCATCATTTCAGACAACGGTTCCATTGGATTTTTCATGATTTCTTGCAGCTGTTTTAGAAAAAAAATCCGTTAAGATCGGACCGGATATTTGATGCCAAACCGGGCGGATTAGTCTTATCCCATATACAATAGGGAGCAGAATAATAAACGCAAAGAAAACAAACAGGGCATATTTTTTAGGCCGAGACATTGGCTTGTCATAGGAGGAGCTTCTTATCAATATCATTTCTTTTGGATCCGTTTGATTCATGGATCATTCCCTTAAAATCAATGTTTTGATTTGAATCACCCCGCAAAATATCTATATTCTTTAGTTCCGATGGCTTTCATGGTTTGACAATTAAGGGCAGGCGCAAGGCCTGCCCCTACAGAAGGGCGAACCGCCGTTCGCCCCTACACCCCCTGTCCGCCCTAGGCCTTGCGAAGGCGGATCAACCCCTTGGCTCCTTGAAAGTAGAGACATACGCGTAGAGATAATTTTATATCTCTACGGGTCTCTACGGACCCCTTGATCCCGGGAACCCTATTTTTCCCG
>RPPU01000275.1 GCA_003819975.1 Desulfobacteraceae bacterium | reverse complement strand
GTCTTCTTTCATCATCTGGGCGGCCCGTTGGCTCACATTGCTGAAGACTTTGTTGGAAAGCTCTTCCGAAGCGGTTTTGAGCGATAGGATCAATTCATCGTTGCTGATCTCCTTCAATAAAGTGCGGATGGAGCGGTCATCCAATTTGGCCAGATCTTCAAAAACGAACATGGATTGACGGATCTCCTCGGCCAACTCTTCCCGGCTCTCCTCGATCTTCTCCAAAATGGCGTTTTCGGTTTTATGGTCCAGATGATTGAGGATCTCGGCGGCGGTCGTGATGCCGCCTAAATTTTCGTCCGAAGTTTTGCTGATGTTGGCGAGCTGTTCCTCGATCACTTCCTGAACTTCATGGATGACTTCATTCGGCACGTCATCCAAATCGGCGATGCGCATAATGACTTCGCCCTGGATATTTTCAGGTAAGGCCGCCACTACTTCGGCGGCGGTTTGATATTTCATGTTGACCAGGATCAGAGCGATGGTTTGGGGGTGTTCGTTTAAAAGGATATTGGCCAAAACCTGCGGGCTTAAAGATGACAACTTTTCAAAGGAAACACCGCTGTGTATCGCCAGCATATCGTCCAGCAGGTCACCCGCTTTGCGGGTGTCGAAAGCCTTGCCCACGGTTTTTTCGAGAAATTCCTTACCGGAAAATCCGAGCACATTGCTTTTCTGAAAGGTCTGCGAAAATTCGTCCATGATGGAACTGCCGACCTTGGAATCGATTTGCCGGAGTTGGGACATGTGTTCGCCCAGAACCTTGATATCGCGCTCCTCCAGATGTTTGAACACCTTGCTGGCGAATTCTTCACCCATCATCATCAGGAAGATGGCTGCTTTTCTGGGTCCTGACATTAACTCGATTGCCATCTTATCCTCTGCCTTCGCTTATCCAGTTTTTTATGATATCGGCCGCCATATCCGGGCTGTTCCGCGTCATTTCCAGGAGCTTTTCCTTGCTTTGCTTTCCCGAAGCGGCCTCATCCATGCCGGCCGACAAGGCGGCGGCATGCGCACCGCCCGACAACGTCCTGGTGGACAAATATTCGGTCGACTGACTCAGCCAGCGTTTAAACGGCCGCACGATGATCAGCAGAAAAATCAGGACCAAGGCGATGTTGAAAACCGGTTTGCCGTATTTTTTAAGATAATCCTGATAAGGCGCGCGACCCGCTTCGGCTAAGGCCGCGGTTTCGTCATTTAGGGTAAACGCGATGTTGGAAACATTGACCTGGTCGCCTCTTTCCTCGCTGAAGCCGATCGCCTTCTTGATCACATCTTCAAAATTTTTCATGTCCCGTTTGCTGCGCGGCGTGAATTTCTGGATCGTTTTGTTGTCCGCGCCTTTTTCGGCCGTATACGGGCCGTCGATGATGACCGCGGCCGATAAACGCTTGATGTCGCCTACCGCGCTTTTGGTCTGGCGGTTGATTTTATTGATTTCGTAATTAATGACCGCGTTTTCTTTTTCATAATTCTTGGCTGACTCCGCGGAGCCGGCGCCCGTTTGATTCTCGGGCAGGAGCTGGGTCTGCAGGTCGGGCGAACCGGACGGCAGGCTTTTGCTTCCTTTGGCCGTTTCTTTTTGACGTTGCTCGCTGCGCACCGTCACGCTGGCCGGATCGTATTTCTCTTCCAGGGTGTTTACTTGCCCGAAATCGACTTCCGCCGCCACCCGGGCGATCACCTTGTTGACTCCGATCACCGGTTCCAACAGGGTCTGAATGCGCGACTCCAGCGTGCGTTCCACTTTCTGGCGATAATCCAATTGGGTTTGGGTGAGTCCGCCGACATCGTTTTCGTCATGCCCTTTGGAAAGCAATCCGCCGGCCATGTCCACCACCGACACGTTTTGGGGTTTCAACCCTTCCACCGCGCAGGAAACCAGGTTGATGATGCCCTGTAATTGCAGTGGATCGAGGAACCGGCCTTGTTTCATTCGTAAAACCACCGAAGCAGTGGCCGGTTTTTCCGGCTCGGCGAACAAGGAATCCCCGACCGCGACGATATGAACCCGGGCCTGGGCAATGGAATCGAATTCCATAATGGTCCGGGCCAATTCACCCTGCAGCGCTTGCAGGTATTTTAGTTTTTGAACGAATTCGGTGGTGCCGAACCCCACATTGTCGAAAATTTCAAAACCGACGTTTTGACCTTTGGGGATGCCGGCACTCGCCATCTCCAGCCTGAGCTGGTAAACCATATCGTCCGGCACGAAAATAGCGCTGCCGCTCTCTTTCAACAGGAAAGGGATCTTCTTCTCATTCAACTTATCGATAATTTTACTGGCATCCGCCGCTTCCAGATTGGTAAACAGGGCCTGATAATTCGGCCGGTTGGCCCAATAAATCAGAACCGCGAATCCCGTGATCAAAAGCGCGGCCGTGACGATAAAAGAAATTTTGCGGCCGGTCGGGATCTCCTTAAAAACCTGCAAAAGTTGCAAAAAGAAATTTTTATTCTCTTCCGCCATGATGTTCCTTTACTTCCAAAACCGGCCCGGATCGGTCGGGTTTTAAAATTGCATGCGCATGACTTCCTGATAGGCCTCCAGCAACTTGTTGCGGATCTGCAGCAAAAGCCGGAAGGAGATCCCGGCCTTTTCCGTGACGATCATGACTTCATGCAGATCGAACTTTTTACCGGCGGCGAATTCGGCCGAAACCTGATCCGCCGTATTGAGATCCTGGCTCACCTGATTGTAAAAGGACGAAAGGGTTTTTAAAAAATCGGTTTTTTGGGCTTTACCTTCCGAGACCTGCCATTCCGGCCATTCCAGGGACGGGCCATTCTGCTCCACTTTCATGCTTTGTTCCCCACTGTTTTATCTTCCGATTTCCAGGGCCCTTAAAGCCATGTCTTTGGTGGTCTTGATGGCGGCGGCGCTGGCCTCATAAGAACGGTTGGCATTCAGCATTTGCACCATTTCTTCGATCAAATTCACATTGGGAAGTTGAACATACCCGTTTGAGTCCGCATCCGGGTGAGATGGGTCGAAAACCCGCTTGAATTCGCCGCGCACCGGCACAATCTCGCGGACCTTGACGCCGGAGATTTCCTGGTCCAAGGTGTTTTGGAACGGCGAGATAAACGGATCCAGCACGGGCACTACTTCGAAAATCGGCGTTTTCCGGCGATAGGGGGTGCCGTCTCCGGTACGGGTTGTATTGGCATGCGCCAGATTCATGGAAATGATATTCAGGCGCGTACGCTGGGCGGCCATGCCGCTGGCCGCGATATCCATGGCTTGCATTAAATCCATTTTTGTTACCTCCTGCCGGCGTCGATAACGGTTTTTAAAGCTTCAAACTTCTTGGAAAGCAGGCGCGTGGACGCTTCGTAAAGCAGATTATTTTCCATCATCTGGGTCATCTCCCAATCGATGTCCAACCGGTTGGTCTCGCTCGTTTCAAAGCGTTTTCCCGGTTGAATTGCCGGCCCAAAATGCTTCGGATTCGTTTTTTTCAAAGCAATCGTGTCGCCGGCCAGGGCTTTTTGCAGCTCCTGGTCAAAATGCAATCTTTTGGGCTTATACCCCGGCGTATCGATATTCGCCAGATTACTGGACATCACCCGCTGATTTTCCGATCGAAAATCGAGTTGATGCTCCAATACGCCCATGGTCCGATCGAATAAGCGCCCATTAAAGCCGGTCTCGTTTGTTTTCATACTTTACTTTCCTTTTAAAAGCCTTTGGATACACCCGGAAGTGTTGCAAAACAGATACCAGAAACCGTTTTATTTCTTATAAATCCGGACATGCGGAACATGACCCCTGGAATGGGTTGCCGTCCCGGATCAAGCAACCATTTAAAAGGCTTTTCCAAACAATAAAAGGACAGAGTGAAGACACCTCGCTGAACAAACGAACAAGAACAGGGGCCTAAACGGGAAGAATCGGATACAAAAAACGCAATCCGTTCCGCCGGTCGACCCATCCGCAAAGCAATAAGGAGACCAAAAGAATTGATAGGGCCGATTCCCGACTGTAGGGGGACCGAATTGTGAAACCGCCTTTCGCCGATCCGCTGCGCTGGGAGCACAATAGGGTTAAAAAACAAACATGCCCTCGTCAACATTCCGACAAATGTCAAATTCCGCAACGAAACGGATCGCCGGTGTCGGATTTCAACCGTGATGGTCAAAATTTTCCAAAGATAAGGTTAATCTTGTTCCGCGATTTGATATTCATGCAATTTATTGCGCAAGGTCCGCACGCTGATCCCCAATATCCGGGCGGCATGCGTGCGATTGCCGTTATGATCTTGAAGTGTCTGAAAGATCATTTTTTTCTCCATATCCCTTAGGGTGCCGGCCGCATCATCCTCACCGGCCGCGGCCAAGGCCTCGTCCTTTTCTTCGGGCAGACAGATCTCTTCCAGATCTTTCACCCGCAGGGTTTCGCCTTCCACCAGCAAGGTGGCCCGTTCCATAAGGTTTTCGAGTTCGCGCACATTGCCCGGCCACTCTTTTTTCCTGAGAAATTCTTCAACTTCTTTTGGCAGGGTTTTGAGTTTCACCTGATTAAGCCGGCTATGCTTTTCCAGGAAAAACCGGGCCAAAGGCATCAGATCCTCTCCGCGTTTACGCAAGGGCGGCAAAGACAAAGGGATGACATTCAAACGGTAGAATAAATCGGATCGAAAATGTCCTTTTTGGATCTCTTCTTTGAGATCGCGATTGGTCGTAGCGATCACGCGGACATCCACCGGGATGGTGGTTTGCCCGCCCAAGCGATCGATTTCCCTTTCTTGCAGAACCCGCAGCAATTTCGCTTGGATGGAAACGGCCATCTCGCTGATTTCGTCCAAAAGCAGCGTTCCGCCGTGGGCCAGTTCGAATTTCCCTTTTTTCTTCGTAATCGCTCCGGTAAAAGCGCCCCGCTCATGACCGAACAGCTCGCTTTCCAAAAGGTTTTCCGGCAGAGCCGCGCAGTTGACCGCGATAAAAGGCGCGGTACAACGATAACTGTTGTTATGGATATAATGAGCCACCACTTCTTTGCCGGTCCCGCTTTCACCCTGGATTAAAATATTGGACCGGCTGGAAGCCACTCTTTTGGCCAGCTCCAGAATGGCCCGCATGGAGGGTTGCACGGCAATCGGCTGCTCCCGGGAAGATTTTATGTCCGGAACCCGTTGATTCATCGCGCGCAGGGGCGGTTTACGCCCGGATAGAGCCGCTTCCAAGGTCGCCCATAATCGTTCCGCGCCGGCGCTGCGGGAAATATAATCGTGCACGCCCGCCCGGATGGCTTGGACGGCTTCATCGCTGTTGGGTTGCAGGCTGATTAAAACAACCTGCATCTCCGGGTTTTGGGCCTGATATTCCGGGAGGAGTTCAACAAAGCTTTCAAACCCGCCATTAAGCTCCTTGACCCACACCTCCGGATTGTTCTTGGTCAATTGAGCTCCATCCTCTTGGCCCTGGTCCGGAACCAAAATTTTGTACCCCAATCCCTCCAACCGCGACCATGCCTCCTGCGGCAGATCAATTTGTTCAGCGCTCCATAGAATGGTTTTATTCGCCACCATAACACCCGATTTCTTAAAAAATGATTAGCCCTTTTCTTTTCTTCGTAACTTCGTGTCTTTGCGTGATGAATTCTTCTTGGCTTTTCGGTTTCCGTTCCTTAACCCTCGACCCCTGCTTTTCTCCCCTTCATCATTCGATATTCGGTGTTCGATATTCGATACTCACGGGCAGACGCAAGGCGCCGTAGAGACGATTTTATGTCTCTACGCCTGCCCCTACACAAGGGCGAACGCCGTTCGCCCCTACTCCCCCTATCCGCCGGCTTGTCACGCCGTAGCCCTTTGGCGTAGGCGGAAGGCCTTGCGAAGGCGGACCATACCTTCATCATTCGATATTCAGTGTTCGATATTCGTTATTCTCTTTTTCTTAACCCTCGAATCCTTGAACGTAGAGACATCCCCGTAGAGATATTTTATATCTCTACGGGTCTCTACGAACCCCTACCCTGTCTCTTTTTACCCGCGGCCCCTTAATCATGCTTGCCGTTTCACCCTTCACGTTTCACTCTTCAAAAAGTTCCCCCACTACCCTCTTTGAAATGCAACTGTTTTAATTGCTTGGAGAGTTCCAGCGTTCCCAGCTTCATCTGGGCCCGCTGTTGCATGGCGAAATCGCCTTCTTCGGCGATTTCGCCTAAAATGGCCTGGGCCTCCTTAAAGTCGCCGGTTTCAATCAAGTCCACGGCCTGGCGGAAGCGGACTTCCATAAAACCTTGGTTTTGGCGATCAAAGCCCTGATCGTAACTTTGCTGATAGTATTTCAACGCCTCCGCATGCTGGCCCTCGTAATGATAGCTGTCGCCCATCTTCACCAAAGCCGAATAAAAAAGTTCTTTGTGTTTTTTATCT
>RPPU01000274.1 GCA_003819975.1 Desulfobacteraceae bacterium | reverse complement strand
TGTTCAGTTTCTTCGATTCCCTGAATCTGGTCTTTTCGGGCGCCCTCAAAGGCGCCGGAGATACCCGCTTTATCATGTGGACCATCGGCGGTCTTTCGATCTTTGTTATGATCCTGCCGATTTTAATAGCCGTGGAAGTATTTCATGCCGGTCTCTACACCGCCTGGGCCTTGGCCACCTTTTACGTCAGCACGCTGGGCATGGCCTTTTATCTGCGCTATCGTAAAGGCGCATGGAAAAAAATGCATGTCATCGAAGAACACCTAATAAACCCCGAGTAGAAAAACCTCCGCCCCTTCCGACTGCCCCCTTATCTTTAGGAAGGAAAAAATCCAATTGTAAATCATTTGTCAAAAGATTATATATTATCCAAATTGGTTCGCTTGATTCTGAATGGCCGGTGAATTCCCTCTTTCGTCATAGATTATCCTTGCACTTTTTCAAATTGCAGTTTAAAAGGCCACTTCAGATCGGGTATTAGAATTAGAAAAACTTTTTAGCGACATTAAGGGAGTAAAATGGATATGATTAAAAAGCCAGATATTCCAAAAATCGTCTTTGTCGGAATACCGATACTGTTAATGTTATGGGGTGCAGTGTTTATGGCTTTTTTGTTTATCTCAAGAGATCTAGTTATTTCAAAGTATGGATCAATAGTCTTCTTTATTATCTCGATCCCAATATATGGCTTTCTCGCGATTAAATTTGCATCCAAATTAAAAGCTACAATCGACGTTGATGAAGAAGCCATGGAAGATCCAAAAGCAACTAAAGGTTTCAGGAGGCATGTCAAAAGTTCCGATCTTTGGTTTGTTGGTATTTTTTTTATTATCATTCCGCTATACAAGTTAATTGGTGAATATATTTTCGATCTTGATAAGGAACGACTTGAAAGTTATATAAAATGGATTTTACTATTTTTAATATGCCTTGGATTCTTATTAAGAATGAAGTTCGGTAAAAAACAAAATAAAATCCGCAGACCAACAATAGAATAAGAGGAAATAGGTCAGTGTCTTTCATTTCTGGCCTTGAAAATGAAATTAGGCCAGAAGGATCTTTTTAGATCCTCATCACTTTGCATTCCGTTCTCGATTTTTTACGCCGTTTTCATTAAAACTTTCACTCTAGACGGGGACTTCTTAAGGATGAAACCCTCAAATGACTTATCGGGATTATTGGGATTGCACGGATATATCCGCATTTGAAAAAAATCGGCGTCGTACCACCGCTCTCTAAATAGAAAACCCGTCCTATAATTCTGTCTTCTACCCCCCGTTTCCCTTCAGGGAAGGCCTCGAACGACGCATGGAAACTTATTTCAAGAGCATCGACAACTCTCATTGATGACGATATCATTATTCATTTTTTTAAAAATCCAGTTAATCCCGTCTCTTCTTTATTCCTTGATCCGGCGGATCTCGAACACAACCGGATTAAAAGCGTCCGGGCAAGCATGCGTGGCCGCATCCTTGTCTTCTTTGAGCCAGGGGAAATCGGCGCCGTAACGCAGGGCGTAAACCTTGGGAATAAAGCTGTAGAGCGCGCTGAAGCAAACCCGGCCTTGCACGGTTTCGCCGTCGAATGTCACCACATCGCCGACCTTGTGCCCGAAAGCGCAGGTTCCCTTCCGGCTGATGACCTTGGCTACGACCTTATAGGCGCCGGCTTCGGCATGACTCTCTTTTTTATTTTCCATGAATGATCCCTCCTTGCGTTTAGATTTTCTCTCGGAATAACCGAAAATTTAATGTTGCGAGCTCATTCAAGGCAGAATCCATTTTTGTTTTTTGTTTCCTCACCTTTATGATTCGATATTCGATGTTCGATATTCGTTATTCTCTTTTTCCTGCCCCTGGACCCCTCGAACCCTTTATCCCTACAACCTGCTTACCTTCTTCACTGCGGCGCCTTCATCTCGGATAAAAAGGCCGCCTGAAAATTCTGCAAAGCCCGGAACACATCTGCGCTGTGCGCTTCGATGTTTTTTCTGATGACCGGATAATCTTCTTTCTCGGAAAGCCGATAGCGTTCCAACTGCAGGTAATACCAGGTCTCGATTTTCTTTTGATCCAGGGATTTCATGAAAGCGGCCACTTCCGTAGTTTTCCCGGCCGGATGATCCTCCTGCAACTCCTTGATTTTCAAAGCCCGGAAAAAACCGTCCAAAACCGGCGCCACGATCGAACGGTCGGCCCACACCGGTTCGCCCAATCCTTCGGCTTTGTCCAAGCGCATCTTCAGGGTCAGGTTCAGAAGAAAATAGAGTAGGCTTGTCAAGGCATCCGGTTGCGCTTCGCCCTGCTTCTGAAACAGTTTTTCATAGCCTCTGGCCGTGATCAACCGGACCTCGACCGATTTACCGTCGGATTTGACCACAAAATCACCCGCGCCGTGGTGCCAGGGGTGAATTTGATAACCTTCCTGCAGATCGTAATAAAGCGTTAGGATGTAAGCCGCCTGCCGGATAATCTCCCGGCATTCTGGCCCGGAAACGGAGCGATGGCCCTTTTCCTGGTCCCAGATCACGATGGTCTGCTCGCCGGCTTCCGGATTTGCAAAATGCCACTCATGAAAACCTTCAAACCATTGCGAAAACATCATCAACAGGATTTCAGTCATGCCGTTCTTTTCAACGGAAACGGGGTTTTTAAAGACAACTTGAGGAAGATAGGGGAGTTGATAATAATCGTTCAATTGTTTCAGTATTTCGAATTCAAAATCAAGCCCGGATTGGGCTTCCGCAGAAAAAGCGACCGCCACGGCCAACTTGATCCGTTTTTGAGCAGCCCAAATCTCCAGGCTGGCCATGTGATAAAGCGTTCCGTATTTTTCATATCGGATTAAAATCCGATCCAAATGCTCGATCGACACTTCCTGTTGCCAAAGGCCCTGTAGAAATTGCGCCAGGGTACGGCCCTGGTCCCGTAAAATATTGTTTTTTATGGCGTCGAAAAAATCCTTAAGAAGCAGGAAGGGATGGGACTCCAAAGGAGTCAGGCGAAAGGGACATTTCAAAGTCTCGGCATCGAGTACGATATCCCCTTGCGGGGACGAAAATAAGTAAATAACTTCCATCGCAAATAAAACACCGTTCCGGTTTTATGACCAAAGGAATGACGAAGCCATGCCCCTGATGCAGAGGAATGGCTTCGTCATTGTTCCAATAAAAATAACCGAGCTACGCAAAGGAACAGATTTTAAGAATACGCCCCTGAATAGCGTAAGGTTGTTCAATCGTGCAATTCAGAATTTCAGCGCCCATGTGAGCGGTAAAATACTCGCATAATCGGTCGAACGGCTCCCGGCCCGGGTCGGCCAACACCACCAATTGCACCCCTTGATCGAAGGCCCGGTGGATGAGCCGCTTAAGCGTCTCCGCCATGGTATCCCAGAAACAGATATCCGCGCCGATAAGCACTTTTACATTTTTGAGCTGTTCCGGGCCCAATTCTTCAAATCCCATATTCATGGTAGCCATATTGACGGCATTGATCTCGGAATGGTGACGCAGGTAAAAAAACACTTCCGGATCGATGTCCACACCGGTCACGATCGCCTGATGCATTTTTGTGCAATAGATACCGGCCAGGCCCCAGCCGCAGCCCAATTCCATGACAGGGGTGCCGGCCGGCAACCCATGTCGTTTAAAAAAATCCATCAAAAGCCAGCTAGAGGTCCAAACCCGAAAGCCGAAGCGATGCGGGGCATGCAGACGCTTGAGTATCCGTATTTCGTGATGCCGGGAAAGCAAGGCACGCACGCCATAACAGGATATTTCCTTTTTGTGGAAATGACTCATGATCTAAATGGACCCTTCTATTCAGATACAAGGAATACACCTCGCTGCTTCCGGTATACTTGAGAGACCTTGCCGGGGATAGTAATAATCGCCCCGTCCGCCTCTGCCGCCTCTGTTACCGCCACCGCCGCCGCCGTATGAACGACCGCCGCCGTCGCGACCGCCGCCACCGCCGCTCCGACGATTATCGGGCCGATCCATGGCTTCATTGACTTTAACGGCTCTGCCCTTCAATTCCTTGCCGTTGATCTCGGCGATAGCCGTACGGGCTTCGGCCTCAGTGGGCATTTCCACAAAACCAAAACCTCTTGAACGGCCGCTGAATTTATCCTTGATGATATTGGCGGCTGAAACCTGGCCAAAGGCACCAAAGGCATCCTGTAAATCTTTCTCGCTGGCATCAAAGGACAAATTACCTACATAAATCTTCATAACAATAACCTCCATCTGATCTTTTGTTGCTTCCGGACATTAAGTGAATAATACACCTTGCGAAGCAAAGCAATCGGATCATCCCGGAAGCATAAGGATCCGGATTTCTCTGCTTTCACAATCTTTCTTCGCCCGACATTTCCCGGTATTACGGAAAATCAGGCGTTTTCAAGCCATTCAATATCGGGTGAGACGCATTCAAGACAGGCTGGCGCAACTAAACCGCACGTCCTCCAAATATCAAAAAAATCAAAAAATATAAAACTTCTTTTCTAAACGTAATCACGCTTTGCTCAGGTTGTCAAAGGCACAACCCTGCTTGCTTTTCGGCTAACAACGTGATTAGGGTTGGAAAGGTCCGTGCTGATGGAGAAAAAATTAATCTCGTTGTCCTTGATCGTAAAATACGGCCAGATAGCGAACAGGGCACTCTTTAAATCGATCTCGTAAAAAGAAAGAACATTGCTGAATGGTGCGGTGCCGAATAATGAGTACCCTAAAAGAGGCAGGGACAAAAAAACAAAAGCGGCACTATGGGAATCAGCGCTCATCAGAAAGATCTTTAAATGATTCTGATTTATTTAGTATAAGATAATATGGGATCAGGATAGAATAGTCAAGTTTTATTATTTTACATATAAAAGCAAATAAAATCAAACGGTTAACCAGAAAATCTTCGTGAAAAAAATTTTACTCGTTACGCCGGGCGATCCGGGTAAAATGTTTTTTCTCATGTTCCAGAAGCCATTGTTTACGCCAAAGCCCGCCTCCATAGCCTGTCAAAGCCCCCTTGGCGCCGATAACCCGGTGACAAGGTACAATGATGGGAATAGGGTTGCGATGATTGGCGCCGCCTATGGCTCGGGTTGCTTTCGGTTTTCCGACTGCAATGGCGAGATCCCGGTAACTGCACGTTTGGCCATAGGGGACTTTAAGCAACGTTCGCCAGGCTTTCTTTTGAAAAGGGGTTCCGCGCAAATTCAGCGGCAAATCAAACTCCTTACGTTGCCCCCTGAAATATTCCTTCAATTGGATCAGGCCGGACTTAAGGTGACGCGGGTAAGTCTTGGGATTTTGCCGATCCGGTTTTTCCCAATGATCCATAAAAGCAATCTCCAGAATGGCCGTATGATCCGCTTTGATCGTTAAAAACCCGATCTCGGTCTTCATGAAAGCCGCAAAAATTTCTTGGTCTTGAGTTGCCATACCGGACTCCCTGTAAAAAAACCTACTTGCGCAATGCTTTGGCAAAAGGGTTGTTAAACGGAACCGGCGCGGGCTTTGGATTATTATCTTTCCGGGTCTGTTTCGGTTTCAATGACCGCTCGCTTTTCGGCTGGGCCGAATGATCTCGAGTCTCTTTCGACGACTGCTCTCCGGTCTTCAGGGAAAGCGCGATACGCCGCCGGACCAAATCCACTTCACGCACCGTCACGGTCACTTTCTGACTGACTTTAAGCACCTCGTTGGGATCTTTAACGAACCGATCGGCCAATTGGCTGATATGCACCAGACCGTCCTGATGCACGCCGATATCCACAAAAGCTCCGAAGGCCGTCACATTAGTCACGATTCCGGGCAGCCGCATTCCGGGCTGCAAATCCGCAATTTCTTTGATCCCTTCGGCAAATTCCACATTCTCGAATTGACGCCGGGGATCGCGCCCCGGTTTGGCCAGTTCGGCCATGATATCGTTCAGGGTCGGCAACCCGACTTTTTCATTGATATATTTATTGAGTTCAATCTGGCTTCTCTGTTCAGGCTTAGTCATAAGATCAGCCACACCGCAATGCAAGTCATTGGCCATCTGCTGCACCAGCGGATATGATTCCGGATGAACCGCGCTGGCATCCAAAGGATTCCGGGCATCACGGATCCGTAAGAATCCGGCAGCCTGTTCAAAAGCCTTGGGACCCAGGCGCGGCACGGAGCGCAATGCTTCCCGCGAATCCAATGGACCGTGTTCGTTGCGAAATGTAATGATATTCTTGGCTAATTGCGGACCCAGGCCGGAAACATAGGTCAGGAGCTGTTCGCTGGCCGTATTGATCTCCACGCCCACCCTGTTGACGCAACTGCTCACTACATCATCCAAACCCTCTTTCAATGCCTGCTGGTTGACATCATGCTGGTACTGGCCCACGCCGATGGATTT
>RPPU01000273.1 GCA_003819975.1 Desulfobacteraceae bacterium | reverse complement strand
AGGGATCATGTTTAACACATAACCCCTTTGACTTAACCATTTGATATTATTTGTTTTATGGTGGGCGGTACAGGATTTGAACCTGCGACTTCCACCGTGTGAGGATGGCACTCTCCCGCTGAGTTAACCGCCCGAATTGAGACATGCATACAATAGAATAGGGCCGAATGTAAATAAAAAATTTAAACCGGGTTGATCATTTTTTGCAGAGCTTCCATTTCCTGTTTATCCAAATACCGATATTGGCCGATTTTGAGATCGCCCAGCTCCAGGGGCCCGAAACCGATCCGGATCAATTGCAGGACCGCATGGCCTTGGGATTCCAACATGCGCCGGATGATTCGCGAACGACCGCTGGTAATGGTCATGCGGATCAGGGTGCGTTGGCCATTGCGTTCCAATAGGCTGATTTTAGTCGGTTTTATAAAGCCATCTTCCAGATGAACCCCGGCGGCTAAATTTTGCAGGATTTGGTCATTAATGGAGCCTTGGCAAGTCACTTTATAAGTTTTGGGGACATGATAGCGGGGATGAGCCAGGCGATTGGCCCATTCGCCATCATTGGTCAATAATAACAATCCCAAACTATCAAAATCTAGACGGCCGACCGGATAGACCCGTTCCCGGATATTTTTTAAAAGTTCGGTCACAACATGGCGACCCTCCGGGTCTTGAAGGGAGCAGATATAACCGAAAGGTTTGTTGAGCAGTAAATAGATCCGTTGGGAAGGTCCGGGAATTTCCTTGCCGTCGAGTTGAATCCGATCCCGGCCCCAGAAGGCAAGCACGCCTGGTTCCTTGGCGACCCGGCCGTTGATGCTGATCCGGCCGGCTTTGACCCAGTCATCGGCCTTGCGGCGTGAAGCCATGCCGGCCAAGGACAAAATTCGGTTAATCCGGAGTTCCTTGGTCTGGGACGGAGTCGGGATCTGCGGCGGTTGCGGTTTTTTGCGTTTCATCGGCATACGGTTCGCTCGATTCGTTGATAGGGTTGGATAGGGCTCTATTTGAAAGATCGTCATGATTTGGCAGGGCCTGAATCGGATCCGGGACCAGACTTTCCGGATTATGGTTATCCGCAACCTCTGTCAAAGGTTGGGATCGTTCGATGTTAGGATCCGGGGCCTGCGGATCGCCGGCACGATTTTCAACCTGAGCCGCGGATGGCGTCGGCTCTTCAGGGTTTTCAGGCGCAAGGCTTGAGCCGGTTTCTTCATCCTCCGGTCCCAATGATTTGATCTCTTTTAATTTCGGCAAAGAATCAATGTCTTTCAGATCAAAGACCTCGAGAAATTTTTTAGTTGTGCCGTAAATCAAAGGCCGGCCCGGCAGATCCTTGCGGCCCATGATTTTGATCAGATCTTTTTCCAAAAGCATTTTCAAAACGCCGCCGGAGTCGACGCCCCGCAGGCGTTCGACCTCCTGACGGATCAGGGGTTGTTTATAGGCAATGATCGCCAGGGTTTCCAGCGCGGCCTGGGAAAGGCGGGTAGGGGAGACCTGGAGCATTTGCAAAATGTATTGTCCATAATCCGCATGGCTGCGAAATTGAAAACCGCCGGCCACTTCCTTGAGGGTGAAACTCCGTTGCATGGAGTCATATTCGTATTGCAGCACTTCAAGGGTGTTTTTGATATCCGCGATTTTGACGTCCGGTAAACAGGCCTGGATCTCTTTATAAGTCAAGGGTTTATCGGATGCGAAAAGCAATGCTTCCATGATCAATTTTAGAGATTTACTCATTGTTTAAATCCTCTGTGTTTTCAAAAAGACCTTCCACCATGATCTCTTTTTCCGGATCGGCTTGAAAAACCCTTGCCATATTCATTTGAACCAGCTCCAGCAAGGCCAAAAAAGTGGCCACGAATTCGGAGACGGTCCGGTCGTCCTTAAACAATTCATGAAAAAAGATGCGGCCTTGTTGTTTCAGGAAATCCATCAAAAAGGTAATTCTTTCTTTCAGGGACCATTGCCGGACCTGGAACTCGAGCTTGGTCGCGCCCAGGTTCTGCTCCACGATCTTTTTAAACGCATCAATCAATTGAAAGAGATTGACCTTAAGGAGCGGTTCCTCGTCTTCCATTTTTTTGCGCTCATTTTCGGGAAAGCGGTGAATGAATACGTCCCGATTGAGCATTTCCCGCAAGGAAAGCTCGCCGGCGGCTTCTTTGAGCTTGAGGTATTCCATCAGAGGCCGGGTCAATTCATCACGCGGATCTTCCGCGGTTTCGTCTTCGTGGCGCGGCAGAAGCATTTTGGACTTGATATAGACCAGGGTGGAGGCCATCACTAAAAAATCGCCGGCCAGGCTCATGTTCAATGCTTTCATCATATCCAGATAAGCCAGATATTGTTCCGTAATCAAGGCAATGGGAATATCGAAAATATCCAATTCATTTTTACGGATCAAATGCAGCAGCAGGTCCAGGGGGCCTTCAAAAATATCCAATTTTACTTCATAGTCGGTTTCAGTCATAATTTTCTTAATCTTTTTATGTTTACAGCCACCGCTCGGTTACCGCGGGTTAATCTTTGCTTAACCCGGACGAGCCGGAACCGCCAAACTGAGGCCCTAAGAGAGGCAGCAAGATAATTCTCGCGTAGAGACTCCAAGCCGCAAAGGTTTTAGAATAAAAAATTGGTTTTCTTGGCGTCTTGGCGCGAGAAAATGTCTTGGGTTTATCGACAACATTTTGTCGGTGTTTTTGAGTTAAGTTCCTATCGCGTTCCCAAATTTTTTTATAACAAATTGAATTTCATCCTCTTTTGAATTGATCACCTGGTTCAGCCGGGCTCGGAGCACGGTTTCGAAAATCTGTTTATATAGAATCCCGGGCGGAAAGCCCAGCTTTTTTAAGTCCCGGCCCTTTAAAAAACAACGGATATTTTTCAAGCGGGTGAAATAGATCGAGATCGATCGTTTGCAGGATTTATTTTTGGCCTTGGCCATCATAAAAAGTAAAATATCCGTATCAAATTGGGACAATAATTTGAAGAGCGCATAATGATCTGATCCGTTGAATTTGTAAAGTTTTTCCAATGTTTCATCGACGGCCGCTATCTGGGTCAGATTTTGCCGGCTTTTCTGATCGGTGAGTTGCATATGTTCGGCCATTTGTTGCCTGGTTTTGGGGTTCAAGTTCGAGATCAGGCCATACCAATAAACCTTCCAGGGTTCATAAGGTTCTTCCAGGTATAGGTGATCAAACCAGGAGATAACCGCCTTGATCTCTTCCAGCAGCCCTTTTTTGCCCTTAGTCCATTTTATTTCCGGCGAAATAAATTGCAGGAGATCGAATTCATTTAATTTTTCAATGATCAGCAAGGGTTCGTGTTCCATCAAGAGGAGCTTTAATTCCAGGAAAAAGCGCCGGCTCGAAAGGGCCTTAAAACAATTAATCTGGACTGCGTTTTTAATCAGGGAAAGGGTTAGTTTTTCAATTTTGAAGCCGAAACGTTGTTCAAAGCGGATGGCCCGCAAAACCCGGGTAGGATCTTCCACAAAACTGAGATTGTGCAAAACCCGAATGACTTTATCCTTGAGATCTTTTTGAGCCCCGAAATAATCGACCAATTGCCCGAACTCTGTTTTATTAAGTTTGACGGCCAGGGTATTAATGGTGAAATCACGGCGATAAAGATCCATTTTCAGCGAGCTTTCTTCCACATTTGGCAAAGCGGCCGGTGATTCGTAAAATTCGATCCGGGCAGTGGCCACATCGACTTTAAAGCCGTCGGGAAAGATCAGAATTACAGTCCCGAATTTGTAATGGCTTCTTAGTTTTATTTGATGATTTTTGGCAAATTCCCGGGCAAAGTGAATACCGTCGCCTTCGACCACAATATCCACATCGAGGTTTTCGCGTTTCAGGAATAAATCCCGCACCAGGCCGCCCACCAGATAAACATGATATCCCAAAGCATCGGCTGTTTTTCCAAATTCTTTTAAGAGTTCAATGACCTTTAACGGTAACCGTTCCTTTAAAAGGGCGGAAAGGTTTTTACCGGAATTGATCCGGGCGGCACGCTTGGAGCCGTAAAGAAAATCGGGAACCGGGATGATCGGCCCGCCCACCAGGATATTCAGAAGATCGGTGCGGGTGATCACGCCCATGACCTTGGCTTGGTCTACAACCGGCAAGATCCTGATTTTATTTTTTATGATCAGATCTTGGACCTCCCGCAAGCCGGCCTCGGGTGCAACCGAGGCAAATTCGATATGCATATATTCCTTGACCGGAATGGCGCCCAGTTCAAAATAAACGGCTTTCTCCACGATCTGCCGGGTGATGTAACCCAATAGAACGTCTTTGTTGTCGATGACCAGCAGCACATTGATATTGTAATGGGTCATGGTGATGGCCGCTTCTTGGAGGGTTTGTTCCGGGTCCACGCTGATAACCGGCGAGGACATCATGTCCCGGGCCTTTTTGGGCGCGATAATGCGGGTACGCAACAAACCGAGTAAAGTTCTTTCCATCTCGATCAGGGTTTTATTTTTGACCGAAGCCGATGCGGCCTGAGGGTGACCACCGCCGCCAAAGGCCAGGGCGATCTCGGCGGCATTGACTTCTTTTATCCGGCTGCGGGCCACCAGGTAGATCTTGTCCCCCATTTGCGCCAAGGCAAAAATCACGTTCAGGTTTTCCATTTCCATAAATTTATGAACCAACATGGCAAAATCGGCGGAATACTCGTCGCTGGTGACTTTGGCAATGACGATTTCCTGATCGTGAATGGTATAGGTGCGGGCCGACTTGGTCAGATCGTTCAAAAGCCAGATATGCTCGGCGGTCAATTCGCGGGTTAACATATCGGCGATCAAATTATGATTGGCCCCTTGTTCCAGAAGCCAGGCTGCAGCCCGATAATCGGCCGGCTTGGTGGAGCTGAAAGTAAAGGAACCGGTGTCTTCATGGATCCCCAGACTCATGATAGTCGCTTCATCGGGCGTAATCGTGATGCCTCTGGATCGGAGAATATCGATTAAAACCGTGGTGGTGGCGCCCATTGGTTGGATGAATTCGACCTGACCGCGCAGGTCATCTTCTGAATCGGGGTGATGATCATAAATGTGAATTTCAACATCAGCCCGGTCAGCCAGCTTGAGAAATTGTTTGATGCGGCTTTTTTGCCGGGTATCCACCAGAATCAGACGTTTGACCTGATTTAGGTCAATTTGCTTTAATCTTACAAAATTGAATAAATAAAAAGTGGTGTTTAAAAAAAAATTCCTGAGGTTTTTTTCCTGGGAACCGGGAAAAATCAGGGTCGCTTCCGGGTAAAGTTTTTTAGCGGCGATCATGGAAGCCAGGGCATCATAATCCGCATTCATATGCGTGACAATGATCTCCTCTTGGGAGTGTTCCGCATTCAGGGGCGGGTGGTTTATGATTTTGGGCAAAGGCATAGATAAAATATATCACGTAAAGGTTCAAAGTTCCACGGAAACGGATGACGAAAAGCTGTCATCCAGGGTTCACGGTTCAAGGTTAAAAGAAAATAAAGATTGAACAATGGTATGTATGGAAATCTCATAACCGGCGTATGATTAAAATTTAAGCACCTAAACCTATCTGAATTATATCACATAGCCAAGGGGTTTGCGGTTATTTAAGAATATAAAAGCCGGGCAAGGATGGGCCCGGCTTACAAGCAGATTAAAAAAGGTCAAGGGCCATTTCTAACTGCCTTTGACTTTTTCCTCGTTTTCCTGTTTTTGTTTACAATCAATACAAAGCGTGGTCACCGGCCGGGCCTGCAATCTTGCTTCGGAAATATCTTCGCCACATTCTTCGCAGACGCCGAAAGCACCCAGTTCAATGCGTTCCAGGGCTTCCTTGATTTTGCCGATCAATTTTCTTTCACGATCCCGGATTCTAAGCGTAAAGTTGCGGTTGGATTCAAGCGAAGCCCTGTCCGTGGGATCGGGCAGGTTGTTTTCCTTGTCCGTAGTCATACCGCTGACCGTCCGGTTGGCTTCAGTCAGTAATTCACCTAATTTTTCATGAAGCAGTGCTTTGAATTGTTCCAGTTGCGTTTTGTTTAACATCGAACTTTTTACCTCACGCCTATTCTATGATTTTTCCCAAAACTTTTTTTCTTTCTTGTGTTTTTTTAAATCCAGGCTGTCGGCGAATTCTTCCAGGATCTCCTTTTGACGGTTCGTCAATTTTTTTGGTATATTGACATTCACTTTTATAAACAGATCACCCCTGGCATTGCGCCGTTCCGGATCGGGCATGCCCAATTCCCGCAAGGTCAACACATCCCCGGGTTGGGTCCCGGCGGGAATCTTGAGTTCATGGCCTTCGGGATTGCCGAGCACCGGGATCGTAAGGGTCTCCCCCAGGGCGGCCTGGACAAAAGAAATCGGTATTTCACACAACAGATGGCT
>RPPU01000272.1 GCA_003819975.1 Desulfobacteraceae bacterium | reverse complement strand
GCCATTTCAGCCGATGGTTTCGGATTTTCAGCCGAGAGGTAAATCACGCACTCCGGCGTGATCTTTTCGAGTATGCGGTTGCTCTCGATGACCAAAAAACGCGCCTGTTCGTGGTCGGCGGCAATCGTTGTAAAACCGGTTCCGATGTAATAGAAGTGATCGTCATTACCCGGCTTGCGCGCATGATGGCCGATTTTTATATGTACGGCGCCGGGCAGCAATTTACACAAAGCTTGCGAGAGCAGGGTCTTTCCGACATTGGAGTGTGCGCCCGAAACAACGATCACTTTCATATTACTTAAAACATCCTAGTTGGCAAGTCACGATTTTAATGCCGTATCGATTGCATATAGCGCCGATTTTTTTTAAGGAAATGCCGTGTTCTTGTGACAATTTTTTCGCCTTTGCACAGGAAAGCTTTTTTTTCAATTAATCCTGATAACCTTAACCTTTTTACCAACCCAATCAGGCGGTAAATAGACCCTTCCGGTGTTTCCGCTGCTTTTTACTGATTTCTCAATGATTGCAGTGCCATAGCACTCGAATTTAACTTTCAGACGCTTTATTGGTGGCATATTTTCCTTTGTTATTTCCTGTTGATGGACCGGTTGTTCATCATATTTTTTCTTATCAGCCATGGCAGCCCTATATAACCTTGTCTGCTAAAAGATTAAATTTTCTATTCAGGTCCGGCCTTTTCCTTAAGGATTTCAATGAAAACCAAAGAGTAAAGATAACCAGGTCCCCTGGACTCGATAATTAGATTACAGCTATGAAGTGATTATAAAGTAGCGATTTTATTTGTCAAGAATTTCCTTAATATAAGGATCAGGAATGACCTTAAAATCATAACAGCTCGATTGGGAAACTTTTAAAAGCGCAAATGGTATAACTCTTTGGTCCAAATTGAGCGAGCCATTTCATGTTTTGGGCATGGAGTGTCAAAATTAATAGAGAACAGGGTTGATCAGACTGGGGGAAAAAAAGAATTTAGCGATAGGACTTATAGAGGTGTGTTCATTGAGGCATGGAACGCAGGAAGGCGTGAAGGCAAGTTCTACTCAAAGGAATTTAACAAGATTTTTATTATTCCTTTATTGCATTTATAACGGAGATACAGCTTGGATATGGTTTAAAAATAAAACAACGTTCGGTAATGACTTTACCGTTTTTGACCAAGATCGCGCAAAAACGTTTCTCTCGACAAGTATAACTTTCTATTTTTGAAGAATTTTTCCAAATTTCGTTAAAATCTTCCTGAACTTATCATAATAAAGCTTGCGATACACAATCTGCAAACCGGTTCCGAAGTATGCACGCAAACGAAACCAGAAACTTATTGACCCTTTTGAAAAAAGCCAAAAATATCCTTGCGTTCTAAAATCCCATACCTTCGGATACTTTATGCGCAATTGATTTAAAATTTCTTTTTGAAGTTTCGTATGCGTTTGGATTCGATAATCTATTATTCTTTTAAATCCATACTTGCCTATTTCCAACTCATAGTCGGAATCTACTCGCCTATTAATGTCGTTAGAACGGTATACATATCGGAGGATAGACTCGCACAACTCCGATCTATATTTTCTATTGAGATATTCGCCCAACTCGGTTTCATCCATTAGCAAATGATGCCAGTCGGGAAAAACATTATCGGAAAATGTGAGAGGCTTATCTTGGTCCCAAACCCATGTATGATGACCATGCGGACCGGACCATATCGGCGCAAAAATTGTAAAGAGAATCCCGCCTGGTTTTAATACTCTATGGATATGTTTTAATGCATTGGGCAAATCGGAAATATGCTCAAAACAATTACTTGAGAATACGATATCAAATTCCTCATCCGGAAAAGTCATTTGGCTAGCATCCATAAGTAGCGCAGAATACTTATCTGAATTAACTATGCCGGAGCTGTGATTCGTGTCCAACCTTTTCGGGCTGATATCGATAGAAATCCATTGTTTTATATTCCCATCCATAACCAGAGTTGGCGGCATTACACCACCTATTTCAAGTACGACTTTTCCTTTTATGTTTACCGCTGATTTCAGGATTGAAAAATAATCGGTTTCATCCATACAAATACCCCTCATTTATAGAATGTACTTACCAATAATGCTTCGTAGTTATATTTAGCAGCCTCATATGCAACGTTGGGGTTAAGTCGATATCCTGACCCTCCCCAGGCTCCCCATTAACCGGAGCCTATCATCATATAAAGCGGGAAAGCCGTGCGACAAAGCCCTTTATGATGCGAAGCGGGAATCGGTTGTTTTTAGGACATAAGCGATGCAATCCACGAGGTATGGCACTGCGAATGAAAAGAGTAAATTGAAGTAACTATAAAGGATTCGGCACAAGATTTGTGAGATATTTTACTAAAATGCTATAAATCGATTGATGACGATTATTATAACGAAATTCCATTTCTTTTAAATATAAAGGAAACTTTTCTATGGATATGCCGTGATACTTGATCAGTCTCTCTTTTGCATAACTCCAAAAACCCTCTACTCCATTTATGTACACTTTCCCGGACGCAAATCTTTTCTTATGATCCGTTTTAAGATGCCGGTATCCGCAGAACATCAAGGAATCGTAATCTTCAAATTTATCCGTGTAGACGATGATCCCTCTCCTGACCGTTTTAACCGGGAGACGGAACAGGGTTTCGATTTCCATATTCTTCACGACCTCGACTTTCACGATGCCCTCGCGCTCCCGGATGCTGAAAATAGGCACTTTATCGAAAGATTTCAAAGGGTCGTCTTCTTCATGTTTGCTTCCATCATACATTTCATGCAATTTCAAATCCCCATCGAGAAAATCATTCTTCTCTTGACTATGGGACAAAATGGCGAGACGTATGATATGCAGCGCTTTTAAAGTTGTCGGATAGCTTAAGCCGATCTGTTTGGAGATCTTGCTGGCGGAGAGTTCCAACTCAAAAAGTTTGATGATCCACAGCCATTGCTTAGAAGTAATTCTAAGCGCATTGAGCCATCTTCCCGAAAAATCATGAAAAGTATATTGACAACGTTTGCACCGATATCGCTTGCCTGCGAT
The DNA here is from genome assembly GCA_003819975.1 of Desulfobacteraceae bacterium. The sequence goes on along the minus strand of RPPU01000272.1, from coordinate 3,345 downwards.
TCTATAGGTCTTATAACCTCCGCATTTAACGCAGAAACGACGATAATTTTTCCAACACGATTTTACAAAAAAAGCGCGGGCCGTTTTTTCTTTATTAATAAGCGTTTCAAAATTTTCTAAGTTCATAACAAAATAAATATTAGTGCCGATTCTTTTATAGTTCGCTTAAAAAATCACTCTCCAAAAAAATCATAAAATATTAAATTTGACTAGGTAGATTTGCGTATGACATAATGGCGACAAATACTCATTTCAAACAACAAAAAGTCAAGGATCGAACAACCCGGGATTCAGGAGGAATTTTCGTGAGACCAAACATACGAAATATAGCAACGGGAATATTTTGTCTGATTAGCGTTCTTATGCTGAACGGATGCGGCGGAGGCGGAGGTAACGCTGCCGGCGGAGCGAACGCCCAACCCGCCGAAAACGTTCCACCGGAAGAGACCATGGAAATAACCTTATCTTGGGATATCCCGACGCACTATACCGATGCAACGCCTATCGCTCCGGATGAAATAACCGGATATACGATCTATTACGGAACGGAATCCTGCACCTATGCAGATTCGGTATTCGTGGGAAATGTGACTGCCTGCACTTTAATTTTGCCCAAAGATACTTATTATTTTGTCATAACCGCCATCGGGTTTGAGGGAAATGAGAGTTCGTTTTCCAATGAAGTATCCAGATCGTAAAATCCGTTGATCGAAACGTCGCAAAGGAGTGGAAACATGTTATTGAAAAAGAGGAAGCCGCCCCGGGTGCTGCCGTTTTTTTTCGCCCTGTTATTCTTGCAAAGCATGGAATTATTCGCTTCACCGCGTATCGGTAAAGTGAACGGAACGCTGCAAAATGGGTATTCCCTAACCGTTACCGGATCGGGTTTCGGCGCTAACGGCCCCCAGATCGTTATTTTTGACGACTTTGAAAGCGGAGTCGCCGGCAATGAGATAAGAACCGGCAGCGGCTCCGCGCCCGTGGGCCAATGGGACCGGCTCGGCGGAGGCGACAATTCCTGCCACCCCATCTACGGTTCCGGATATTCCGTTTCCGGACGGCAGGCGATGCAAGTGGATAATACGAAAAAAACGAATACTGGAACCGATTCCAACTGTGCCGCCATCATTAAAAATTTAAATGCCACCGATATATTTATCGCTTACTGGTTATATATGCCGACCACTTCAAGTTTTCCCTGTTATTCTCATGGGGATTGCAACTGGAAACCCGTTTGGTTTGTCGGGCAAGATACCCGCTACGCGGATGAGATTATCCCAAGAGGCCTTGGCCCCGTTGCCGACAACAATTCGCCTCTATCCGATTGGGGTGTAACTTGTAACGGTTGCGCTTCGCCCAAGGAAAATAATTTCTCGTGGTCCATGCAAAAAGGGAAATGGTATCGAATTTGGTCGTGGATCCACGGTACCGCTTTACCGGATAAAACGGGGCGAAAATTGTTATGGATTTCGAGCGTGGATGATAATATGCCCGTGACCAAAAAACTCGATGTAACTCAAGCCGTGTTCGATCCCGCGCTGGGCTCGCAGTTTCTATCCCTTAATTTCGGAGGATGGGGCCGCTGGTGCAACATTGCCACGAATCCCGATTGCACCGAAAGCGCGGCCCGTTTTGACGATATTTATTTGGCCAAAGGTCCGAATGCGATGGCCAGGGTTGAAATCGGCGATGCGGCGGTCTATTCCATGTGTAAAAGACTAACGGTCGCCGCTGTATCTTATTGGAGTGAATCATTGATCACCGCTACCGTATTCCAAGGTTCCTTTGTCAATCTGAATAATGCATATTTGTATGTGTTCGATGCCGACGGCAACGTGAACCCCACCGGGTTTTCTTTAGGCAATCCTCAGCCAAAAATACCTTTACCGCCGGTTCTGCATTAATCATGGCGTATTGTTTTTGAGGTTGCAGGGTTTGCCCGAATGAATGAAAAGAGTGATTTGTTTCCGATTATTTCGCTAAATACGCACTTCTTTTTGAAACAGACGCATTCTCAGCATAGAAATAAAATTGGGTTTGTGCTTTTCAATATGCCTTATTATTTCCGAAGTCCTTTGTGACATCGGCGTTCTTTCGCTCAAGGCTTTGCCGAAACCTAAAATACCGTCTTGGATGCCCTTGGCCCAATATTTCGCATACCCGTCGCGGACGGAATAAACCAACATGGCGGAAAGCCCTATGAATAAATATTTTACAGCGTAAAAAAAAGGGAAATTCCGGGCCGCCAGCCAAAACAGATTTCTGGTATCGTAATAATATCTTCGCCAATTGGTTCTGCCTAAATTCGAGTGGTGATGTTTTACGGCGATTACGGGATTATAAATAACGTTATAACCGTTATTCATCAAACGAATGGCTAAATCCGGACCTTCATGACTGATAAAGAATGTTTCCGGATAAAGCCCTGATTTTTCCAAAGCCGACCGCCTGAACGCAACCGCCCCTTCCGTAATCTCGTTCGTAACAAAAATTTTGTCGGCGAATTTTTCCAAGGGATAATGATGACACCAATTCATCACTTGCTCCGTTACGGGATCCAGAACTTTAAAACATACGGCGCCGGTTTGCGGATTATCGAATAAAGACGGCAGAATTTCCAGTGCTTTATCGTCAAGGCCTAAAATGTCATCGTCAAGAGTCACAATGATATCTCCGGAAGCGTTAGCGATGCCTTTATTTCTTCCTTCGATTCCGACATTCCGACCCATTTCCAGCAAAAGGACCCGGGGAAATTCCGCTTCGATCATCTCCGCCGGAGACTCTTCCGGATGATTATTGACCACGATCATTTCCAAACCGGGGCAAGTCATTTCGGCAAGGGATGATAGGAGGACCCTTAAAAGCGTTTTTCTGTTGAAGGTCAGGATAACAATCGAAATTTTAATATTTTTATTCATAAAACAATAAAGGACTTAAAAAGATAATCTAATCCAGGATCTCGTTATAAACCCGCAGGTATTTTTCAACCATGGCGCCGGCTAAAAAACTCGAACTTACTTTCGCATAAGCATTATCGGCGATATGGGATCTCTTTCCGGGATTTCGATACAATTCCAGGATTTTCTCGGCCAAGATCTTGGGATCTTTCGGAGGTACAAGCACCCCATCATGATCGTTTGTCAGCACTTCTTTGATGCCTCCGACATTCGAGGCAATGACGGGCACTTTCAGATACATGGCTTCCAGCAATGTCAAAGGAAGCCCTTCACGAAGCGAAGGCATAATTAAAAGGTCCAGGCCTTGCATAAAGGCATGGACATCCTTACTAAATCCGGCAAAAAAAACAATGCTTGAAAGAGCATGGGCCCGGCAATAGCTCTTAAG
>RPPU01000271.1 GCA_003819975.1 Desulfobacteraceae bacterium | reverse complement strand
TGCCGTCAATATTTCGGATACTCTGGAAACGTTATACAAGTCCATTCATGGTTCCTTAAGCCGCATTATCGATACGACCAACTTTTGGATCGCTTTGTATCATGAAGAAAAAGACTCTTTATCTTTTGTCTATGTCGTGGATACGGTTGACGATCCCGCCGGTTTTGAAGAGCGTTTTAACGTCAGCGACCCCCATACGCCGATGCGCGCCACGGAAGTGATCCGCACCGGCAAACCGGTCTTGAGCATTAAAGCCGATTTTTTAAAAAAACTTAAAAAAATTAATCGTCAAGCCGCGAAAACGATTTCCGAAATTTGGCTGGGCGTGCCTTTGAAAATCCAGGGTAAAGTCATCGGGGTCATGGCGGTGCACAGCTTTGATAATCCGCAGCTCTATGATGAAAAGGATGCCGACATCCTGATGTCGGTTTCCGAGCAAGTCGCCTTGGCCATCGAACATAAAAAGGCGGAGGAAGCCCTGCAGGTGGAAAAAGCCCGCTTGGAGCATTTGTTCGCCGATTCACGCGAAGCCATTGTCATGACCGATGTCCAGGGCCGGATATTAAAGGTCAATCAGGCCTTTACGGTTCTGTTCGGTTATCAAGCGGGAGAGATAATGAACCGGTTCATTGACGACCTGATTGCACCGGATGAATTCCTCTCGGCCGCAAAAACATACACCGTTGCCCTATCCAAAGGCGAATCCGATACCATCGAAGTTATTCGGAGAAATAAGGAGCATAAGCGTTTGAACACGGTCGCCACCGGTATTCCGATTTTTGTAAACGGAACGGTGATGGGCATGTATTGCATTTATCGGAATATTACCGAGCAGAGAAGAGCTGAAAACATTCAGGCCTTACTTTATGAAATTGCCAAAGCGGTCAATTCAACTCAGAGTCTTAGTGAATTTTTTAAGAGCATGCATCAATCCTTAGGCCGGATCTTGGATACCACTAATTTTTTTATCGCCCTGTATGATCGCGAAAAAGAACGTATCCTTTTCGATTATTATGTGGATGAACGCGATAAAGCTATAACCGAAATTCCAATCGATCATCCCGCATCCTTAAGCGCCAGGGTTATTCGCTCGAAAAAACCGTATTTTTTGAAAGAAGAGGAAATTATAGAAATAGATAAACAATATCGTGACGAATTTGTCGGCAGCGTGCCTAAGATATGGATGGGGGTTCCCTTGCTGATCCGCGATGAAATCATCGGCGCCGTAGCTTTGCAAAGTTACCGCGATTCTTTCTGCTATTCCATGGACGATGTAAAATTATTGGAATCGGTTTCGGAACAAATCGCCATTGCCATCGACAGTAAGCGCACCCGGGATGCTTTGGAAGAATCCGAAAAAAGATACCGCACGGTTTTCGACGGTACGGCCGATGCGATTCTCGTTCATGATATGGGTAAGCGATTTCTTGATGTAAACGAATTAGCCTGTGAACGGTACGGTTATTCGCGGGATGAGATGCTGAACATGGAACCCAAAGACATTACCGTTCATAAGCAAGCCCAGCGGGTAGCGGAACGAGTTGCCGAAATATTGAGAACCGGGCATTATATGTCCGAAGTCGTCCATGTTCGTAAAGACGGAATACACATTCCCACGGAATTAAGCAGTAAAATCATCGAGTATTTGGGCCGGAAAGCCGTGCTGAGCGTGGCGCGCGATATCACGGAAAGAAAAAAAGCCGAAGAAGAAAAGAAAAAACTGGAAGAGCAATTACGCCAGGCTCAAAAAATGGAAGCCATCGGAACTTTGGCCGGCGGCATTGCGCATGATTTCAATAATATTCTCTCCCCCATCATCGGATATACCGAATTGAGCCTTTATCAACTGGAACCGGGCAATAAAGCTCATAAGAACATGCATGAAGTGCTTAAAGCGGCCGAACGGGCCAAAAACCTGGTAAAACAAATCTTAACCTTCAGCCGCCAAAGTGAACAGGAACCCAAACCGATCAAGGTCGGACCGATTATCCAGGAAGTCGCCAAGCTTTTGCAGGCGACTTTACCGTCCTTCATTCAAGTTGTCTTGCGGATTTCTGAAGAGCAGGGCGCCATCATGGCGGATCCGACTCAAATTCATCAAGTCCTAATGAATCTGGGAACCAACGCTTATCACGCCATGAAATCCAGAGGCGGAATATTAGAAATCAATTTGAGTGAAGTCGTTCTTTCGTTTGAAGATCGCATGCATCACCATAATCTAATGCCCGGGCCGTATCTTAAATTATCGGTCAGCGATACGGGGCACGGGATAAACCCGATGGTCATCGGCAGAATATTCGATCCGTATTTTACAACCAAAGCCCCGGGTGAAGGTACCGGAATGGGCCTAGCCGTGGTTCATGGAATTATCAAAGGCTATAAAGGAGAAATCAGCGTTTATAGTGAACCGGAAGTCGGTACCAGCTTTCATGTTTATCTTCCTGAAATAGTTAGCGAAGTGATCCTGCCCTTAGGCAGAACTTCTGGGGAGGCTTCGGGCGGGAATGAAAAAATTCTTATCGTTGATGACGAAGAGCAAATTGTCGATATGCTTCAACAAATGCTTTCACAGCTTGGATATCGGGTCACGGCCAGGACCAGCAGTGTTGAAGCCCTTGAAGCGTTCAGGGTTCAACCGAATAAATTCGATCTGATCATTACCGATCAGACCATGCCGAATATCAGCGGAGTGGATTTGGCCCGGATGATGCTGGAAATTCGAAAAGAAATCCCCATCATTCTATGCACCGGATTTAGTGAAGTCGTAACGGAATCTCAGGCGAAAACGATCGGCATTCGCGAATACGTCATGAAGCCGATCATAAAAAATGAAATGGCAACCGTTATTCGCCGGATACTTGATAACGCTTCGTCGGGAAAAAATGATTGAAATAGAGCAAAATAAAAAAGGACAAACAATTTTTTGCCCCTTTTCCGGTTTGGAGATCGTCAGCAAACCGGAATGGACGCATATCGATTTGGGTCAGAATTATTTTGTCACTTTTCGGTTTATCGGAAAAAACATTTTACAAAGTATTGCCAGCGGTCAGGCCGCCAAAGAAAACATGATCAGGTATTTTATCGAAAAAGACAAAGTCCTGGCCGCAATGTTGAAACCTCATGAAACTTATTTTGAACTGCGCGATTATGCCGGCATAAAAAAAATAATCACCAAAGAGGCCCGGGATCAATTCAGCAAGGGAATGTTCGCCGACAAAGAACGGATTATCGGTTTTATCGGCTATAATGCCCCTTTGACCATTAAACTCGCCGTCAATGTGGGCAAGCGCTTATACGGAAGTCCTTTTCCGATGATCATTGTCAACGATTATGAAATCGCCATTAAAAACGCAATTCAAATTTTGAAAAAAGATAAAATAAAATCAGCGGAATCGAAAACAACACCATTGATTTATCATGAAAAAGACATCGCTGAATTGCTTCGCTTTATCGGAAAAATCAATTGGGATATAAGCGATGTGGAATCCAATGCGATCCACATGGATGCAAATCATCCGATGCGGCCGGTTGTCGACGCCATCGCCCTGATCAAGCTGGATGTCGAAGAATTATTGAAAAAGCATCGGTATGCCGAAGAAATCAATCAAGTCTTATTCAATATATCGAATGCGGTCAATACCACATCCAATCTTGATGAGCTTTACAAATCCATTCATCAGTCTTTGGGAAGAATCATCGATGTCACCAATTTTTGGATCGGTTTTTATAATAAAGAAAAAGATTCGCTGACTTTTAATTACATTGTGGATACGATCGACAAACCGGAAAAGTTTATGGAATTGACGAATATCAGCGCACCGAATTCATCGTCGCATGCCGGTTTCGTGATTCGTTCCGGAAAACCGGTTTTGCATACCAAGGAACAATTCATTGAAGAACTTAAAATGCGCGGATTAGATCCGCTGTTTACCATCTCCGCCATCTGGCTCGGCGTGCCGCTTAAAATTAAAGATGAAGTGATCGGCGTTATGGCGGTGCATAGCTTTACCAACCCGAATCTTTACAATCAAAAAGACGCGGAAGTGATGTTGTCCGTATCGGAGCAGATTGCCCTGGCGATTGAAAAGAAAAGGACTGAGGAAGCCCTGAAAGAGAGTGTGGAAAGTTACCGTAAAGCCAAAGAAGCAGCCGAAGCGGCCAACAAAGCCAAAGGCCATTTTTTGGCCAATATGAGCCATGAGATCCGGACGCCGATGAATGCCGTAATCGGCATGACGGGACTTTTACTCGATACGGACTTGAGCCCGGAGCAGGCGGAATATGCCGCTATTGTCAAATCGAGCGCCCATTCTTTATTGCAGCTCATCAACGATATTCTGGATTTTTCAAAAATCGAAGCGGGTAAGTTGAAGTTCGATTATCTTGAATTCGACTTTCCGGAAGCCGTTGAAGACGCAGCCGACATTCTGATCAATAAAGTCGAGGAAAAAGGCCTGAAATTCGCTTGTATGATCGACCCTCAAATTCCGCGTCGGTTGATCGGCGATCCCGGTCGTTTGCGGCAGATTCTGATCAATCTGGTCGGGAATGCCGTAAAATTCACGGAAAAGGGAGAGATCGACATTGGCGTTTATCTGCAAAAAATAGAAGAAAACAAAGTATCCATTCGTTTTGAAGTCAAAGATACCGGTATCGGCATTCCGGAAACCCATCGCGATCGCCTTTTCAAATCATTTTCCCAAGTGGATGAAACCACTACGCGGAAATACGGAGGAACCGGGTTGGGATTGGCGATTTCCAAAGAACTGACCGAAATGATGGGCGGACAGATAGGCGTTCAAAGCGAAGAAGGGGCCGGTTCCACCTTCTGGTTTACAGTCGATTTGCAAAAGCCGGCGATTGTAAAAGAAGAAATCTGGACGCTCCATCCGGATATTCGCGACAAAAAAATTCTTATTGTCGATGATTTTCAAACCAATCGGCAGATTCTGGGCGCCTATCTGAAATCCTGGGGGTGCCGGTATGAAGAAGCTGTTTTAGGTCCCGAAGCTCTGATGATGCTTTTAGACGCGGTTAAGAATGAAAAACCGTTTGATCTGGTCATTAGCGACCAGATGATGCCGGGGATGGACGGCGAAACCCTGGGCATGACCATAAAAGCGATTCCCAATCTGCGACATACCCTTCTGATGATGATCACTTCCATCGGACAGCGTAATGAATGCGAGCGGTTGCAAGAAGTCGGATTCGACGCTTATCTGGTAAAACCGATTCGGCGCTCGCAGCTTTTTAACAGCTTGATGAACGTATTTGAAAAATCCGCGGAAACGGATCGCGAATTTATTAAAACCCCTTATATCGATCCGGCTCAATCGTCTCGATGCCCAAAACAAGGCCGCCGTATTCTGGTGGTTGAGGATAACAGCATTAATCAGAAGCTCGTTTTGAGAATATTGGAGAAACTCGGTCACCGGGCCGATGCGGTCTTCAACGGTCAGGAAGCCTTGCGCACCCTGGAAATGACCCCGTATGATCTGGTTTTAATGGATATTCAAATGCCGATCATGGACGGTTTGGAGGCGACGCGCCACATCCGCAATCAGAAGTCACGGGTACTCGATCATCAGGTCCCCATTATCGCCATGACCGCCCATGCCATGCAAGGGGATCGGGAAGAGTGTTTGGCGTCCGGTATGAATGATTATGTTTCAAAGCCCGTGGAACCCAAGGCATTGCTGGAAGCTATCATACGACAAACGACGGGCCCGATCGACCCTGATCGCTAAATAACTTTCGCCGGTCTCTTCGATTATCTATTTTCTCATTGCTTTTCATTAAGGTTTTTTATAAAAGAGGATATCTCAAAAACATCAAAAATAGAAAAAGGAGGAGATTTTTTTTCTTGAATACCACCCTTGATCTTTCGGAGCTTGAATTCAAAATCGGTCAATTGTTTATGGTCGGCTTAGCAGGACCGGATTTGGACGATGCAACGGAAAAACTCATTCGCGACTATCATATCGGCGGAGTCATTCTTTTCTCTAGAAATATTCTGGACCCTCTGCAACTGGCCGAGCTCTGTAAAAATCTACAGGACACATCCATGCGGGAACAAGAGACCCCGCTTTTTTTAGCCATAGACCAGGAAGGCGGAAGAGTCGCCCGGTTAAAAGAACCGTTTACTTGTTTTCCCGGAAACGAAGCCATGGCCCAAGATCGTTTTCCGCTTAGACAAGCACGAGAATTCGGAAAAGTAACAGCCCGGGAAATGAAAATGGTCGGATTAAATATGAACCTGGCGCCGGTGCTGGATGTCCGGCTGGGCCCGCCGGAAAGTCATTTGACCGGAAGAACGTTTGGCGAAAATCCCCAAACAGCGGCCGAACTGGGGACGATCATCATTAAAACCCTGCAACAAAACAACATTATGGCCTGCGCCAAACATTTCCCCGGTTTGGGACGGGCG
>RPPU01000270.1 GCA_003819975.1 Desulfobacteraceae bacterium | reverse complement strand
GCTTATATTCCAACCAATGTCATCTCGATTACCGATGGCCAGGTTTATCTGGAACCCGGGCTTTTCTTTTCCGGTATCCGGCCGGCTATCAATATCGGTCTTTCGGTTTCCCGGGTCGGCGGAGCCGCCCAAACCAAAGCCATGCGCAAAGTCGGCGGCAGCCTGCGTCTGGATATGGCGCAATTCAAAGAATTGGAAGCGTTTGCCCAGTTCGGCAGCGACCTGGACAAAGCCACCCAGCGCCAATTGAACCGGGGCCGCCGGCTGGTGGAGATTCTGAAACAACCCCAGTATAAGCCCATTCCGGCCGAGAAAGAAGTCATGATCCTTTTTGCCGGCGCTTACGGTTATCTGGATGAGTGGCCGGTGGAAGCCCTGAGCAAATATGAGCAGCAGATGCTGGCTTTTATGGAAAACAAAAATCCGGATCTGTTGCAAGAGATTAAAGAGCAAAAAAACATCAGCGACGAATTGGAAGCAAAATTGAAAAAGGCTTTGGATGATTTTAAAAACAGTTTTGATCCCAAAGCCTAAATGTTTTTTTGTTTCTAAAAACATGAAACAAAAAAACATGAATTCCGGCAAGGATTGCCGGAATAAGACCGTACGACGGCAGGTTGGTTCATTATTCACTTTGCACTTATCGACAACTTTTTGTCGATGTTTTGGAATAAGAAGCTTATGGCCACATTAAGGGAAATCAAGCGCAAGATCGGCGCAGTAAAAAAGACCAAGCAGATCACCCGAGCCATGTTCATGGTAGCGGCGGCCAAGCTGCGTTCGGTGCAGGGGAAAATGGAAAACTTCCGGCCTTATGCCGGAAAATTCGCCGAAATTCTGGGAACCCTGTCCAAGCGCATGAATGCGGAAGTCCACCCTCTGTTGACACCGAAGGAGAAGGTCGCCAAGGTAACCTTGATTCACCTGACCAGCGACCGGGGTTTGTGCGGCAGTTTTAACATGAATGCCATTCATCGAGCCGAGCGCTGGCTTAAGGAACAAAAGGCCAAGGGTGTGCAGGTGGATCTGGTCTTGATCGGTAAAAAAGGCCGTGATTATTTTCGTAAGCGGGGTCATACCGTTCAGGCCAGTCATATCAATGCCTATGGCGGCATCAATATTTCCTTCAGCGATCAAATAGCCAAGGAAGCGATCGATCGGTACCTGAAAGGTGAAACGGATGCGGTCTATCTTCTGTATGCCCATTTTATCAACATGGGCAAGCAGGAGCCCACCCTGGTCCGCTTGATACCCATGGAACCGGTCCGCCAGGAAGAAACGACCGAGGGTATTGAATATTTGGTGGAACCGAGCGCCGCCGAATTGCTGGTGGAATTGCTGCCCAAAAACATCAGTGTGCAGATTATGAATGCTCTGCTGGAGCATGAAACCAGCGAATATGCCGCCCGTATGGCGGCTATGGATAACGCCACCCAAAATTGTTCGGAGTTGATCCAGAATCTGACATTGGTTTACAACAAAGCGCGTCAAGCCACGATTACGGCGGAGTTGATGGATATTATTGGAGGAGCCGAAGCGCTGCGATGACCAAGATGATGAAAACCCTTCATCTGCTGCGTTGCCTTCGTTTCTTATCGTTGCGGCGTACAAACCGGTACGCCTCACTCTAAGAAACTTCAGGCGCCTTGCAGCTAAAGGGTTTTGATCATCTTGAATAAAGAGCGCATGTTTTATAGTAGTGAAAAGTGATTTGTTTGAAGAAATAAAAAGTTTCTGGTTACCTCATTATAAGGAGGCATATAAGAGTTTATGAGCGACGGTAAAATAATACAGGTGATGGGGCCGGTGGTCGATGTGGAGTTTAAAGAAGGGGATTTACCGGCTATTTTCACTGCTTTGCATATCACCAACCCCACGATTGACGCTACCCCGGACAATTTGGTGGTAGAAGTAGCCCAGCATTTGGGAGACAACGTGGTGCGTTGCGTGGCCATGGACATCACGGATGGTTTGGTACGCGGCATGATCGTCAAGAACACGGGTAAGCCCATTATGATGCCGGTCGGCGATTCGATTTTGGGCCGGGTTTTGAACGTGATCGGCAGGCCGGTGGACGGCAAGGGCCCGGTCCCGGCGACCGAGTTTATGCCGATTCATCGGCATGCGCCCGCCTTGACGGAGCAGGATACTTCGGTCAAAGTTTTGGAAACCGGCGTCAAAGTCATCGATCTTTTAATCCCCTTTCCGCGCGGCGGAAAGATGGGTATGTTCGGCGGAGCCGGCGTGGGTAAGACCGTGGTCATGATGGAAATGATCCATAATATCGCCATGGAACACGGCGGCATCAGTGTGTTCGGCGGCGTCGGAGAAAGAACCCGGGAAGGTAATGACCTTTATTTGGAAATGAAAGCTTCGGGGGTTATTAATAAAGCCGCCTTGATTTACGGGCAAATGACCGAACCGCCGGGAGCCAGAGCCCGGGTTGCATTGTCGGCTTTGACTGCGGCGGAATACTACCGGGATGTTCAAGGACAGGATGTTTTGCTTTTTATCGACAATATTTTCCGCTTTACCCAGGCCGGTTCCGAAGTCTCGGCGCTTTTAGGCCGGATTCCATCGGCCGTCGGTTATCAGCCTACCCTGGGAACCGATCTGGGAGAACTTCAGGAACGCATTACCTCCACCAACAAGGGATCGATTACTTCGGTGCAATGCGTCTATGTGCCGGCGGACGACTTGACCGACCCGGCTCCGGCAACCACCTTTGCTCATTTGGACGGCACGGTGGTTCTCTCCCGGCCGATCGCGGAATTGGGAATTTATCCGGCGGTGGATCCTCTGGATTCTACTTCCCGAATTCTGGATCCGAATGTGGTGGGCGCCGAACATTATCAGGTCGCCAGGCAGGTTCAGCAGATCCTTCAGAAATATAAAGACCTCCAGGATATTATCGCCATTCTGGGTATGGACGAACTTTCAGATGAAGATAAAATGACCGTGGCCCGGGCCAGGAGAATTCAACGCTTCCTTTCCCAACCTTTCCATGTGGCGGAAACATTCACCGGGTTCAAGGGGGCCTATGTTCCAGTGGCGGATACCATCCGGGGTTTCAAGGAAATCATTGACGGTAAACATGATGACCTGCCGGAAGCTGCTTTTTGGATGGTGGGCGGGATTGAAGAAGCCCGGAAAAAAGCTGAAAAAATGGCGGCAGCTTAGCGGGTTCTATTTATATTATTCAGGGTGTCAAGCATGTCCAAACTTTTTTTAGAAGTCATCACGCCGGATAAGGTCTTGGTCAGTCAAGAGGTCGATATGGTCAATGTACCGGGGATTAATGGTGAATTCGGCGTTTTGCCGGGTCACACGCTCTTTCTTTCCGGGATTGTCCCCGGCGAGCTTAAATATCAGACTGATGCAACGACAACCGTTTTAACGGTTATGAAAGGTTTTGCGGAAGTGGCGCATAATCGTGTTTCCGTGGTAGTTGATGCGGCGGAAACGGTTAAGGATATCGATTATCAAAGAGCTGAAAAAGCCCTGGAAAGAGCGCAGACGCGATTGGCCCGGAAAAGCGAGAGCCCGCAAGATATCGATTTTCAGAGGGCTGAGGCGGCGCTTAAAAGAGCCATTATTCGTCTAAGGATAGCCGATAAATACAAATAAAAAGGTTTTTTTTGATCCTGAAAGCCGTAGGATCAAAAAAAACCTGAATTCCGGCAAGGGTTGCCGGAATGGACTTTATGATGGTAACGGATTAATAATTTACCTTTCATTTATCGACAAGTTTTTATCGATATTATGGGGTAAGGAGACTAAAATAACTTAGTATTATTAAAAAAGACAAGCGCCTCGCTTGTCTTTTTTATTGACCTTTTTTGATTGAATAGATAATATCTGTTATAATTTGTGTAAATTAGTGAAAGTGTCATTTTTTTAACTTACATTACCTTATCTGGAGATGGAAAATATGGGTTTGGCTGTGGAAATGGATCAATTTCTCATGTTGGAAGAAAAGGTCGATGTTTTAATCAAAGCCATCAACGCTTTAACCCAGGAACGCGATTCCCTAAGGCAAAAATTTCAGGCGCAGCAAGAGAAAATGGCGCAGACGAACCGGGAAATGGAAGAGATTCAATCGGCCCGTGAAGATGCGAAACAACGAATTGCTTCTCTTTTAGATAAAATTGAAAAATGTTTTATCGATCCTGAGAAGCATGGGATCGATAAAACATAAATTCAATAACGGAGCAAGATTTTACATGGAGCCGGTAAAAGTCACGATTCATAATAATGAATATTTGATCAAAAGCGAATGCGCCACTGAAGAAATCCAAAAAATTGCCGAATTCATCAATTCAAAATTGAATGAAGTGGAGGAAAAGAGCCAGGGGTTATCTGAAAAAAAGATGTTGATATTGGCGGCCATGAACATTGCCAGTGAATATTTACAGTTTTTAAAAGAGAGAGATGAAATGCTGGCCAACATCCGGCAACGTACGGAGATGTTGATTTATCACATCGATTCAGTCATCGGATAGAAGAGTGCAGTCAAAACAGGGAAGGAGCTTTTTTAGATTTCTTAAAAATCGCGACGCGCCTCCAGGGATGTTTGGAATGGTTTAGGTTGGGGCCTGTTGACCCTTCGCGGAGGAGGATGAATAGAGGCTTGATAGGGTTCGGATTGCCTGACTTCATCAAATATAGCTTAATGAAATTTTAATAATATTTTAATCGGCTGACCGGTCATATCAATATGGATGCGAGATTAAGCTGTATGCACGGGAAAAATGCGGGGAGTAAAGCCCCGTGCCTGTGCAGCAATCCATGATGCAAGTCCGACCTGCGAAACCTATTTGTCTCTTCCATCTGTCGTTCTAACCATAAACGCAAAGTTTCGACGCTCCAACAGGGAGCCGTAAAGATTTATTGGAGAAACAGCATCGGTGCGATCTCTTCAGGGCAAAGTATTTTAGACCTAACGGGGTTGGATCGGGATGCTGACAATCATATATAAGGATGGTTTATCATGATGGAAAAAATACCCTATATTCTAGCTTTATTCTTCTGCGTTGTGGTCGGTCTGTTGCTCGGTTTTTGGGCCCGCAAGCGGGTGGTTGAAAAGCAATACGAGTCGATTCGGGAATACTCAAAAAAGATCGTCAATGAGGCTCATAAAAAATCCAAAGCCATTAAAAAGGAAGCGATCCTCAGGGCCAAGGACACTTTCTTTCAAATGAAACAGGACTTTGAGCGGGAAACCAAGGAAAAGAAAGAGCAGAACATCATTCAGGAGAAAAGGCTTTTCCAAAAAGAAGAAAGCATCGATAAAAAAATAGAACAGTATGAGCAAAAAGAACGTCAACTCGGTAAACGGGAAAGAGATATCGAACATCTTGAAAAAGAACTCGGAGCGCAAAAAGTCGAACACAACAATATGATCCTGGCCCAACGCCGGGAATTGGAGCGCATTGCCGGGATTTCAAGTCAGGAAGCCAAAGATTTGCTGATCGGCTCCATGGAAGCGGAAGCCAAGCATGAATCCACCAAGATGATTCGCAAGATTGAAAACGAGGCCAAGGAGACCGCCCACCGTAAATCCCAAGAAATTTTGGCTTTGGCCATCAAACGTTATGCCGGCGAATATGTGGCGGAAAAAACGGTCTCGGTCGTCACGTTGCCCAATGAAGAGATGAAAGGGCGGATCATCGGCCGCGAAGGCCGCAATATCCGGGCCATTGAAGCCGCAACCGGCATCGACATCATCATCGACGACACTCCGGAAGCGGTCATTCTGTCCGGTTTTAATCCGGTGCGTCGGGAGGTGGCCAGGATCGCGCTGGAACGGTTGATCGAGGACGGCCGTATCCATCCGGCTCGCGTGGAAGAGATCGTCGAAAAAGTCGGCAAGGAAATCGAAGAGAGCATGAAAGAGGCCGGTGAGCGGGCGACCTTTGATGTCGGGGTGCACGGCATCGATCCCGAACTGGTGAAACTCATCGGCCGATTGAAATACCGTTCCAGCTATGCCCAGAATGTGTTGCAGCATTCGCTTGAAGTGGCGTTTATCTGCGGGGTCATGGCTTCCGAATTGGGCTTAAATGTCAAACAAGCCAAACGGGCCGGTCTGTTGCATGACATCGGTAAAGCCGTGGATCATGAAGTGGAAGGGCCGCATGCAATCATCGGCGCCGATTTGGCTAGAAAATACGGTGAAGCCAATGCGGTGATTCACGCCATCTCTTCGCACCATGAAGAAACGCCCCTGGAATCCGTATTGGACGTTTTGGTCCAGGCCGCCGATACGCTTTCCGGCGCCCGGCCCGGCGCCCGCCAGGAGATGTTGGAATCTTATGTCAAACGTCTGGAAGATTTGGAAAAAATCGCCACCTCTTTCAAGGGTGTGGGAAAATCCTTTGCGATCCAGGCCGGACGTGAAATCCGGATTATGGTGGAAGCGGAAAACGTCAATGACGATCAATCGTTCCTGCTTT
>RPPU01000269.1 GCA_003819975.1 Desulfobacteraceae bacterium | reverse complement strand
CATCGGTTACCGAAAGCGTGTGAACGTTCTTACGTTCTTACGTTCTTATGTTCTTACGTTCTTACGTTCTTACGTTCTTACGTTCTTACGTTCTTACGTTCTCACGTTCTCACGTTCTTATATGGCATAAACATTGCATTTCCCTAGTCGGATACACGAACAACCAAACCTCTTTTAAGGAAAGCCGGGAATTAAATGGCGGAGCCCCCTGACAATCCTGAGACCGACCGGATTTCAGAGAAGCAGATCCGGGACCTTTTGAAGCAATTGGAAAAAGAACGCACGGTCCTGACCCTGAATCTTATCGGCCGCGATTACGAGCGCCTCACGATTGTCACCGGCTTTAAAAAGATCGGCCCTATCCCTCATTTTATCATCGATTATCCGCATGAATTTAAAGAAAAAATCGGGACGGCCCGCAACGAACGCATGAAATTCGAGTTTATCGGTTTGGATAAAATCCAGTATGTATTCCGCGCCACCGTAACCGGGATCGCCCCGGACGGCATCTTGGTTCAATTCCCCGAATATATTGAAAGAATCCAACGTCGCCGGTTTTTCCGGATTGCCCCGCCCTTGGGTACCAAACTCATTTTTCTTTGGAATGCGGAACGCCATGCCTTGGACGTGATCGATATCAGCGAGGGTGGCGCCTTAATCAACCGGGAAAAAAAAGGCGAAAAAACCGGAGAACTCGCCATAAGCAATTATCTGACGAATGTCGCTTTTTTTTGTCCTGAAAAGGGCTTCAAACTTAAAGTGGCCATTGAAAAAGCCATTGTCAAAAGAGTCGATCTCGATGCGGAAACGGGTCGCCGGTATTATGCGGTTCAATTCCTAAACATGAATCAAAAAGAAACCAACAAATTAAATAATTTTATTTACAGTTATCAAAGGGAAATTTTACGCAGACGTTATCTCTTGGAAAGGGGCTGATTAAACGTAGAGATCGATCAAGGCCCCGGACATGGGCCGAGCCTGCAGGCTTCGGCCCTCCGGATCATAGCTCCAATTCGTTTCCCGGGTTTTAGAACCCAGAAACCGCAAGCCGGCCTGGGGACGATCCTGAGCGTTTAAATGCGCCTGAAACGCCTCTTTGGGAGGTGCTAAAGAAAAGATATCCCGGTTAAAAGGGATTAAGGCATATGAAGATTCAACTTGCATGAAAAATAATCCAAACGCTGCAATAGATTGAATTAATACTGCCTATTCTTGATTGATTTAGTTAACGCTGAATGAACCTCTTCAAAAAACCCTTATCAGAATTAAACATTTTATATGAAAATTGCAAGTTAATTGTTTTGGGGGTCAATACACGGTAAATTTGTTCTCCACGTAAGTATCTGATTTTACGTGAATGAGTAAAATGAAAAACCCTATATTTTTAGCCCGTTAAATATTGAACAAATTAATCGTGGGGGTCAGCATTTGAAGGAGGGTAATGGTTTATATAAAATAAACAAAAGCCGTCGTTAAACAGAGTGACGGCTTTTGTTTTTTTACATCCTAGGCAGGAGTGGCGACTCAGGATTCCATCATATTGTTCAAAATTTCGTCAACCATTTTATTAGCCGTTTTTTTCGAATCGACCCGATAGGTGCCGTCTTCGATTTTCGTGCGCAAAGCTTCCACCTTTTCGACCCGGTCGATAGGCTCCTTTTCCATAACCGCCAGAGCCTGGCTGTATTCAATGGAGGTCTTGGAAAAATCAACTTCTGCACCCGATTTTTGCTCATCCCTAGTGAGCGGATCACGGACACCCGGATCAACCGCACGGTTATTCACCGTTGTATCCTTGGCATTATTGATCAGATTTACATTTTTATAAATTTCATCGATTTTCATTTGAGATCTCCCTTCGGCGGGTCAGCCTGCTCCTCTTACTTGGTCTCCGGGGATAAAGTGTTGAGCGGATTTAGCGCCTCGCTTTTTAATTGTTCGGGTTTAGGGCTCATATCGGAGATGATTTGCGCCGACATACGGCTCAAAACTTCTTTTTGCCGGGCATTAACGGAAATATTAATCAGATCAACGGGTTCCCGATTTGGCGTCAAGCTCTCTTTGACCTGTTCCTCGTTACGCCGCTTCAATTGGTTGCCGTAAACCCTCAGAACATTTCGGATCTGATAGGTGGTGATCAAGCCCTTATTCCTCCATCCTCTATATCGGCAATAGCCTTTAGAACCTTAAGGGTTTTTTATTAGGCCTTGTTGCCGACGAAGATCCGTCAGGAATAAGGGTTTGTTTTGCTTTTGCAAATAGCTGCTTATTCCAAAATATCGACAATTTGTTGACTTATCATCATATAGATTTCATCCCGGCCCGCTGGAACTTCTGTTCCGGTCGGCCGGAATTCATGTTTTTTTGATCCTGGATTTTTCAGGATCAATAAAACATTTAATTTACAGCCCGTAAACGATCAATCCCCTGCTTTTTAATCTTTTCAACCAAGGTCGTCCGGTTCATATTCAAAAGTTTCGCTGCCCGATTTTTGACCCAGTCCGCCTTCTCCAAGGCATTGATAATCAACTGGCGCTCATATTCATTAATGGCATTGCTTAAAGAAAACCCCTCATCCGGTATTAAGATTTGGATGGTCTGGTCCATCTTTTCCTTTTGAGCAATCTTTTCCGGCAGATCCTCTAATTCCAGATATTCATTTTCCGAAAGGATCACCATGCGTTCAATGATGTTTTCAAGTTCTCTGACATTGCCGGGCCAGTCGTAATCACCCAAAGCTTTCATGGCCTTTTTGGAAATGCCCCGAATCTTTTTCTTTTTGACTTTACCCAGGATATCCAAAAAATGATGAATCAGGAGCGGAATGTCGCTCGGCCGATCGCGCAAGGGAGGAATTTCAATCGGGATCACCTTTAGTCGGTAATAAAGGTCTTCGCGGAAACGATTTTCTTCCACCAACTTATCCAGATTTTTATTCGTGGCGGCAATAATCCGCACATCGCATTTAATGGTCTTGGTGCTGCCCAATCTTTCGAATTCCTGCTCCTGGAGCACCCGCAACAGTTTAACCTGGAGATGGGGACTCATTTCAGCCACTTCATCCAAAAAGATGGAGCCGCCGTGCGCCAGCTCAAAACGGCCGATGCGCGTGCGAATCGCATTGGTAAAAGCCCCTTTTTCATGCCCGAAAAGTTCACTTTCCAGCAAATCTTCAGGGATGGCGCCGCAATTGACCGGAATCATGGGCTTGTCATGCCGATCGCTGTGATAATGGATGGCCCGAGCCACCAGTTCTTTACCGGTGCCCGATTCACCCAGGATTAAAACCGTGCTGTCGGTATCGGCCACCTTTTCAATGACCCGGAAAACCTTGTTCATCGGCAAACTGTCGCCGATAAAATTTTCGAACTTATATTTGTTTTTTAATTGCTTCTTAAGGTTCAGGTTTTCCCGACGTAGATCCCGGAATTCCAGGGCGCGCTGGACGACCATGAGGACTTCTTCCATTTTCACCGGCTTGGCCAGATAGTCGTAGGCGCCCAATTTCATCGCTTCCACGGCATTGCGAATGGTGGCATAACCGGTCATGATAATGCCGACCGTATCCTGCTGGTGGGACACCAAATCCTTTAGGACCGTCATGCCGTCCACTTTCGGCATGTTTAAATCGATAATAGCCACGTCATAAAAATCTTGCTGCAGCAGGGTAGCGGCTTGCTCGCCGTTTTCCGCGGTATCGACAATAAAACCTTCACGCTCCAAGAATTCAGAAAATTGCGCCCTGGTTTTAGCATCGTCATCGACTACTAAAACTTTCCTTCCGGACATCTTTGACTCCAATAAGACGGAAAAACAACAGGTTGGACAAAAAACGCCAATATCTTGGCGTTATAAAAAATAATGCCAATATTTTAACATAATTTAAGGCAATATCAACAGTTATTTCCTATCGTCAGATCATTATCAAACAAATCAAAGGGTTAAATTAAATTTTTTAGCCAAAAAAAATGCTATTGCTATTAGAAAAAAAATTTGCGAATATTAAAATATACATTTTGCTCAAACTCTTATAAAAATAGCTGCATATGCGATTACATCTTAAAAACCACGGTTACCTGTCAATAATTGGTTTATTTTTTTTGTTGGCCTTATCCGGCCCGGTTCATGCCTTGCCCCCGGGGGTCGATTTCGAAGTCAAGGGCGACCTGCTTTCCGTTGACCTGAGCGATGTCTCTCTCATGGATATTCTGAATAAGCTTAAAACAACCAAGGGCATTTGGTACAAAGCAGAACCCGCTCAACTCGGAGAACGGGTCACGGCCCGTTTTCAAAGCGTGCCCCTGGAACGCGGACTGCGCCGTATCCTGACGGCTCAGGATTATTGCCTCTATTTCGATAATAGCGGGAAACTGATCGGGATCAACTTGATTAAAAAGGACCTGAAAGAAGTTCAACGCGGAGTCGCCGGCTTTCGCCCTCCGGAACCGCCCCGGAATACGCCGTTCACTCCCTCCCTGCCGCCGCAGCCAAGCGGGCCTCTTTACATCCCCAAACCGAATCCGCCTATGCCGGCTATTCCCGAAGCGCCTAGAACGGTACCGCCCCGACCGCCGGTAATACGCAGAGTGCCCGCGCCGCCCAGGTTGACCAATCCGGTTCCCCCACCGCCCAAACCGCCCATTCCCATGCTGCCGGAACCGCCGGACGAAGAAGACCCGGACGATGAATGAGAGGCCTTCTTCTTAACTCGGACGAGCCCACTTGTCGCCAAGCCAGGATACGGAAGAAACATCTATATATATTCCCGAGCATAGCGGCGCACATGATGTCCTTCCAGCACATGGAATTGGCGGAGCTTTTTGAGGGTCACGGGCGAAAAAGCGCCGATCGGGATATAGATGATCTTCTTGCCCAGTCGGCCGGCGATACTCTGGCACCAACCTGAGGGCGGATCGGCCGCCACATAAACCACATGTTTTTCCAGGGAATAATCGATGGCGGCCATAAGCAATTTTTCCGGCTTGCTGCGCGCCCGCTTGAAAAAAGGGTCTTTCCAAACGTCATAGACCCGCAACGGCGGATAGGTGAGCATAAAGCCGCCGTACTGGCAGCGGGAAATGCCGGGGCCGTCCATGACTGCGCCGGCCGGCGTGCCGTAAAAAGCCATATCCGATTCCTGGGCGTGTTCGCCCAGCCAGGTCACACACCAGGGGTATTGCTCCTGACTCTGATCGTCGGCGTAATCCGGGTCGAAAATCACCACCACCGATCCCACCTTGCCGCGCAGGGGATGGAACTCTTTCACGAAAATATTGCCGCCCGGCCATTCGCGCAAGGTCCGCCGCATATCCAAGCCGTCCAGCAGGGAACTGCTGAAGGGCAAAATACAACTATGCTCTTCGGCTTTGATGGTCAGGGCTTTTTTCTGCAAATAGCGGCCGTAGCCCTCGATCGCCACATCTTCCGGCGGGTAAGAGCAGATCGTCTCGTTTTTAAAATTTTTTTTCCATTCCCCCGGCGCGGGCTCGCGTTTCTTCTTTTTGATCGGCACGGAAATCAACCGTCGGCGAAAAGTCTTTAAGCGCCGATGAAAACGGATTCGTTTGAGATCCAAAAAAAGGTCTTCCCCGCGCAGACGCATCACGGGCAAGCCGGGGGCTTCACTCTGCCAGGGGTAGTCGCCGCCTTTTTGCCAGAGCTCATAGGCGAAATTATCGTTGACCGCTCCCCGCGCCGCGATCAGCAACTGATAAAATGAAGGCGCCAGGCCGCCGTTGATCAAGGCATAGTTGCGGGCAAAACGATAAAGCACTTTCATCTGGCCGGGGGTCAACTCCTCTTTATCGTTTTTACGATAACTCTCGCGGGCCGACTCGATCAACTCCTGGTTGACCCGCATTCGGTCCAACTTCGGCGGACCGGCTTGAGTCCGCGCCTGTTCATAGCGCGCGTTGAGATAAGGCATTTCCGTCAAGATCTCCTGACCCGATTCGGGATGCAAATGGGCCAGACCGACATGGTCCCGGCGGCGTTTGCCGATCACCTCGGTTTGGGGGTGTTCCAGCAGTTCCAGCAGACCTTGCAGATGATACAGACCGCCGACCCATAATACCTTTTCGTTTTTTTGAATAAGTTTTTGCAGGTTAAACGCCATGGTTTTTTCGCGTAACTGATCCGCTACCTGGCCGGCCGGCCGGCGCCGGCTCCGCATAAAAGCCCGGCAATAGGCATAATGGCCGATTTTGGCGATCGCGTAGCAATCGGGCAGGAGTTCCGTTTCCGGAGGATACCCTTCCGTGTCCCGGTCGACAAAATGGATCGGAATGTCTTGAGCCAAAGCCAGACGCAAAGCCTCTACTTGACCGTCGGTCGGCTCCAGGGGCAAGTAAACAAAAGTTCCGTCCTGCTCCTGGTAATGAACCACGGAAAGCAGCGGCAACCTTTTGATGCCTTCCAGGACGGTCTCTTTCAAAGAAGGAGGAAACTCAACCGCCAGATGAT
>RPPU01000268.1 GCA_003819975.1 Desulfobacteraceae bacterium | reverse complement strand
TAATCCTTTTTCCGTACGGTTTTTAGGACCGCTCGCATCCCAGAGTCTGCGGACATTTGACCGGATTCTTTACCCAATGGTTGGTTGGGTTCAAAATCAAAAAAAGTTCGCGCCAAATTGGGAAGTAGCTAAAATTATGTATATCCCTTTGACTTATTTTTTAGAACCTAAGAATTATGTTTGTTGCCGGATTCATTTCAAAAGCCGCGACCATGTGATTCAAGACTTTACGGCCTTAACCTATGAAGATTCTTCCGGAACGGAGTTGTTGTGGGGGGTGACTTTTCGCATCACCATGGCTTTTCTTGAGATCGTATATGGCTTTAAACCGCCGGATAAGAGATCATTGCCGGTCGTTTATCGTACTTTGGGTGAAGAATATTTTACGGGATATGGTTCATAGATTTTTTAACGGTTTTTTTTGATTGAATTAACGCCTTTGATATTGTTTCATGTCGATTGCCCATATCGTCGCCTGGTATAGACGGGCTCGACCGGGCTAATGAAACGGCAAATAATATTTTTCATTTTTTTCATGAAAGGAAAAAATATGAATTTTCACATGCCGACAAAAGTTATTTTCGGGTCCGGAGTATTGAGCTCGCTCAACGAGGTCTTAAAAAATGAAATCAAAGCGACTCGGCCGATGCTCATTACAGATAAAGGTTTGCGTGCTTCCGGGCTGGTCGATAAGGTCATTCAACAAATCGGAGCCGTTGATGTGTTCGATGAAATCGAACCGAATCCCAAGTCCGACACGGTCAAC
Source organism: Desulfobacteraceae bacterium (assembly GCA_003819975.1). The sequence continues at coordinate 5,701 of RPPU01000268.1, read as the reverse complement.
CGGGCCGCAATTTTGGCCCGCCAAAACAAACCGGATGTGATTATCGCCTTAGGCGGCGGCAGTCCCCTGGATGCGGCCAAGGCTATTGCTCTTTTGGCTACTAATGAAGGTATAATTGAAGATTATGAAGGCCGTGCCAAATATAAAAACGCACCGCTGCCGTTGATCGCGATTCCCACTACCTGCGGCACGGGCAGCGAAGTGACTTGGGTGGCGGTGATTACCGATATTAAGCGCAAATTTAAGATGAGCGTGAAAGGTCCCAAAATGTTCCCTAATTTTGCCATCGTGGATCCCGATCTCTTGCGCACCTTGCCGATCCCTACCATTGCCGCAACCGGCATGGATGCTTTAACGCATGCCATTGAGGCTTATACGGTCAAACCGGCGACTTTTATCACGGATATGATTGCTTTAGAGTCCATAAAAATGATTAGCGAGTCGCTGGAAGCGGCGGTTCAAGATATTCACGGCAACAAGCAGGCCCGCGAAAACCTTATGTACGGCAGCACCATTGCCGGCTTTGCTTTCGGCAACAGCGATGTGGGCGGGGTGCATTGTATTTCCGAATCCATCGGCGCTTTGTTCGATGTGCCGCACGGCGTGGCCAATGCCATTTTTCTCCCCTATGTCATGGAATATAATTTGCCGGAATGCGTGGACCGTTTTGCCGAGATCGCCGCGGTCATGGGCATCAAGGCCAAAGATAAAAATATCGCCGCTCAAAAATTGTTGCAAAAGATCCGCAAACTGTCCCGGGCGGTGAAGATTCCCTCTTTCAGGAAATTGAAAATCAAACCTCAGCATTTTGAAAAGATCGCCCAGTATTCGTTTCAGAATAATTCCAATCCGTCCAATGCGCGTGCGGCCACGGCGCAGGATTATCTGGGTATTCTACAAAAAGCAGCGGGTAAATAAAGGAGAATTTAATTGTCGCTCTGTAGGGGCAGGTTTTAAACCTGCCCCTACCATGATCGTGTGGATCTGTCTATTTCAGTCGGTACCAATATTGATAGGCTTCTTTAAAGCCGAGTTTTTCGTACAGCCGCAGGGCAGGGGCATTGTTAAGCATAACCTGCAAATAGGCTTTTTGGGCGCCGTGTTGTTTGGCCCAAGATAAAATGCCGTGCATCAATTGTTCACTGAACCCTCTACGACGATAAGTTTTATCCGTTACAATATCAAACAAGCCTAAGTGGTTGTGCTGCAGAACGCCCAATCCGCAAGCTGCAATGCGGTTTTCGAAAACATAGGCGGCATAACATTTGATGGGTATGATCGCATCCAGCATTTTGCGGTGTACTGCTGCTTTTTCCGGCTTGACCTCATTCATGTTCGCAAATGCCTGATGCCATTCTTCGTTTTCGACTGAGGTCAGCGTTATTTCCGAGTGAGCGGACTCCGAATGCTTCATCAAATCCAGAAGTTGAACACTGGTGTAGGAATCGGTGCGATAGCCCTGTTCGGCTAAAATAGAGTCCAGCTCCCTGGAAAGACCATCATGCGTCATCTTAAAAACAATCGGCAGGTTTTTGTCCTGATAAATCATTTCGCAGGTCTTGATTTTTTCCAGTACTTTTATCGCGGACGTATAAAGCGGATTCACTGAATTGGCCCGCTTGGTGTATCCGTCGGCAAACCGGAGCACCCAACCGTCATAAACCATGGTTTGCAAACTAGGCCAGGCATTCATGGAAAGTTCTTCTATTAGACGAATCATCGCGGATCCTTAATAATTCGATCTATTTTTTGTTCCAGATCTTCGGTAATTTCCATAATCGGCAATCGGGTTTCCGGCGAGCGGATCAACCCTTTCCGATGTAGATAGTATTTTAGCGGTGCGGGATTGGGTTCCACAAATAAAAACGGAATAATCTCCATGAGAGGTTTCCATTGTTTTGCCGCTTCTTTATGATTATTGGCGGAGATGAGATCAAAAAGTTCAATGAACGCTTCAGTTTGGATATGCGCAGTCGCCAATATGCCGCCATCGCCTCCCAAACATAAAGTGGAGAAAAACAGAAGGTCTTCCCCGGTTAAAACGGAAAAATCCTGCGGTTTATTCAAGATAAGATCCATGGTCTGTTTGAAGTCGCCGCAGGAATCTTTAACGCCGATAATGTTTTTTACTTCCGACAGTTTGAAAAGGGTTTCGTTTTCGATATTACGGCCGGTGCGATAAGGGATATTGTAGATGATGATTTTGAGATCGGTGCTCTCCGCCAATTTCCGAAAATGCTCGTAAATACCGCGTTGGTCGGGTCGGTTATAATAGGGACACACCGACAAGATGCCGTTGACTTTATATCTTTCGATCATCTTGATCTGCTTGATGCTTTTATCCGTGTAATTGCCGCCGGAACCGACAAAGATTGGAATCCTTCCATTAACTTGTTCGACGGTCTTATCGATGATCGCTTCATATTCGGATTCGTCGATTACGGGCCCTTCGCCGGTGGTCCCCAGAGGAATAATGCCATGGATGTTTTTCGATAGATAAAAATCGATCAATTTGGAATAGGAATCGAAATCGACTTTGCCGTTATAGAAAGGTGTAATAATCGGCAGCCAGACACCGGTGAGTTTCATAGGATTTTCCGGAAAAATTTATTTTCGCGCAAAGACGCAAAGGCGCAAAGTGACGATGCTGTTTTTCTTAAAAACCATTCACCACCTTGATAATATCATTGCTATTATTCCGCCTATTTCATTTTCAATCATACTTGGCGTCTTTGCGTCTTTGCGCGATTCTTCTTAAAATATTTTCTTGCAATACTCAACTGCATTGCGAAATAGTTTGATGCCGTCACCTTCCAAGTTTTCCAGTTTTTTTCCTGCGCGCATCAAGGCCTCTTTTTTCAGCGTCCAATTGGGGTGATTGGTGAAATGGTTGAACGCTTCGGGATGGGGCATTAAACCGAAAATGCGTCCGGTCGGGTCGCAAATACCGGCTATGTCGTGCATGGCGCCGTTGGGGTTCAGGGGCCATTGTCCTTGGGCCGGTTCGCCGTTTTTATCGGCATATTGGGCCACAACCTGGTTATCGGCAAAAAGTTTTTTGATATCATCAGGCTCGGCTGTAAACTTACCTTCGCCGTGCCGGACAGGGACTTCGATGTAATCCATACCTTTGGTGAATACGCAAGGCGATTGAGGGTTCAGACGCAATTTGACCCAGACATTGATGTAGTTGCGATGGTCGTTAGTTAAAAGAGCCACGCGTCGTTCCTGGTAATTATTTTTAAAAGCAGGCAGTAATCCAAGATTCACCAGACATTGGAAACCATTGCAAATGCCCATGACCAGTTTGCCTTGTTGAATAAAGCGTTCGATTTGTTCGCCGATATTGAACCGCAATTTGGTGGCGAAAATCACGCCGGCGCCGTGATCGTCGGCCCAGGCAAAGCCGCCGCCGAATACCACGAGCTGATAATCGTCCAGGCTGGCGGACGATCCCCATTTTTCGCCCATGATCAATTCATTGATATGCACGCGGTGCGGTTCGGCGCCGGCCAATTTAAAGGCATAATCGGTTTCGTAATCGCAATTCAATCCATAACCGGTTAATACCAGGGCTCTGACTGTTTTCATTTTAATACAATCCTCCAAAAGGCTTTTTCCAGGATTCCTTCAATGCCGCTACTTCTTCAGCCAATAAGGTTCCATTGGTTTTGCCGATGATTTTCAACAATGGTGTTTGGGTTACTACGCCGACACAAACCGCGGCCTGTCCGGAAAATAGTTTTTCAAATGCGGCTTTTTTTTGCGGCGCCACGGTCACAATAAAGCGGCCGGCCGATTCCGAATACAAAATATGACTGTTGCTTAACTCCCGGGCTCCGGGCACCTGAGCCAGGTCTATTTCCAGGCCTAATTCTCCGGCCATGGCGACCAGAGCGAGGTGTATGCCCAATCCGCCTCTGCTGACGGTATGGGCCGAGGCGACCCATTCCGCCTGAATCGCCTCGTGCAAAGCCAAGTAGAGCGGCCAGACTTCTTTAACATCCACTTTGGGTACATTCAACCCAACCTGTTCGAACATCTGATAGTATTCGCCGGCGCCCAATTCGTTTTTGGTTTTGCCCAGAACATAGACCAGGTCTCCGGGAAATTTGGCATCCAAAGTGACGCATTTTTTGACGTCGGCCGTTACGCTCGAAACCGTGAACAGGAGCGTGGGCAGACCGGAAACCTTGCGGCGCTCGCCATAGGCGCCCAAAAGATTGCCGTCGATGTACATGCTGTCTTTGCCGGAGAGCAGGGGAATGCCAAACGCCAAACAATAATCGCGCAAGGCCCAATTGGAACGGACCAATTGCGCCGCCTTATACTTGGCGTCCGGATTCTGTTCCGGGTGATAGATCACGGTGGGCCAGCAGAAGTTGTCCACTCCGCCAATATGCCGGGGATCGCCGCCCACGGCAATCACCCGGCGAACCGCTTCATCCATGGTCACGGCGGTCATGTGATAAGTATCGATTTGGGAATAAAAAGGATTAAGGGTCTGGGTAATCACCAGGCCTCTTTCCGAACCCAATACCGGCCGGGTGACCACGGCGTCGCTGGGAATATCGCGCGATTTTCCGACCAGGGGCTTGATCACGCTGCCGCCCTGGACTTCATGATCGTACTGGCGGGTGATCCAATTGCGTTCGCAAATATTCGGTCGGGCCAGCATGTGCTTGAGCAGTTCACCGTGTTTAAGCGGTTCGCTCAAGACCGGTTCGCACAGGCCGCGTTTTTCCGGCGGAAGCCATTCAGCGTCAAATTCCCATTGGGGGAATTCGGATTTGAGAAAATCCATCTTAATATAGGCACAGGTCTTGCCTTTGTAATCGAGGCGCAGATAACCGGTATCTTCATATTGACCGATGACCGTGCTTTCCACGGCATGTTTTTCGGAAAGTTCCATGAAGCGTTGCAGATGTTCGGGTTTGACGGAAATCGTCATCCTCTCCTGGGACTCGGACACCCAAATCTCCCACTGGTCCAAGCCTTCATATTTCAGCGGTACTTTATCCAGATCGACCCGGCAGCCGTTGCTGAAGCGGGCGGTTTCGCCCACGGAAGAAGAGAGTCCGCCGCCGCCGTTATCGGTTATAAAGGCAATCAGGCCTTCGTCACGCGCTTCCAACAAAAAGTCGTGCATTTTTTTCTGAGTATAGGGATCGCCGATCTGGACATGACCGGCCGGGGTGTGTTCGCTGAAGGTTTCGGATGAGGCGGTCACGCCGTGGATGCCGTCTTTGCCGACCCGGCCGCCGGACATGATGATCCATTCGCCCGGAGCGGTTTTTTTCAGATGAGAGGGTTCATTGTCGATAGTATCGGGCATGAGACCGACCGCGGTGACAAAAACCAGACATTTGCCCATATAACCCGGATCGAAAACCAGCAGGCCGTAGGGAGTGGGAATACCGCTCTTGTTGCCGCCGTCTTTGACGCCTTCGATCACGCCGTCCAAAAGCCGGCGGGGGTGCAAATGAGGTTGCAGCGTACCTTGATAATCGCGCGGTCCCACGCAAAAACCATAGGTTCCCAGGATCAATTTAGAGCCCTTTCCCGTGCCCAGGGGGTCGCGGTACACGCCCACAATCCCGGTAATGGCGCCGCCATAGGCTTCCATGTTGGAAGGGCTGTTGTGGGTTTCGCCGGTGATGGTGTAACAGTGGTGTTCGTCAAATCGGGCCACGCCCGCATT
>RPPU01000267.1 GCA_003819975.1 Desulfobacteraceae bacterium | reverse complement strand
ATCCGGGACCCCACTAGTGAATTGGATCAAGCCCGGTCTTTTGGCAAGGGCCAGTAAATCATTCAAACTTTTTTCAATGCCCATGCGTAAACGTCGGGCAGCCAAGGTCGCTTCCGGGTCAACGGATTTACCGGTTGGATTGATTTCATGAGTCCCTGTATTTGGCTTTGATTTTTGGGCCGGATCATTGACAAAGGTGCCTCGACCCACATGGGAGGCTACGATACCGGATTTTATTAGATCTTCAAGAGCCCTGCGGATGGTGGCATGGGTTACACCCACTTCTTTGGCAAAGGCGGTCACCGGCGGGATTTTGTCTCCGGGTTTGATTTTGCCGGATTGGATGGCATCCTGGAGTGTGTCCCGGATCTGGGCATAAAGCGGTTTATTTGAATTTTTATCAATAATGATTTTAATCATAGATAACCATTTAGGTTGTTATATATATTAATACGGTATTAATTCAGATTTTGTCAATAAAAAATTTAAGTGTCTCGGACAGGTGGTGATTTTTTTTCTGAATTAAAGCAATTCAGAAACATTGCCCATTTTCACGGGATTTGGTAAAAACATATATCTACAAAGTTTTCACGTCTAAATTAAAAACCAGAGTATGTTTTCAAACCGCTTTTGGAATGGATGCCGGAATTCGCATATTAGCCAAGAAAATCAGGCAATCAGAAGATCAGGATAGGGAAATAGGATGCGATGTGTCTGAAAGGGACCATTCGATAAAATATTGCCAAACTAGGCATCAACGTCATTCCATTCGTTTAAAAAGTTATGATTATGCGCAACCAGGCGCCTATTTCATAACCCTATGCACGCATAAACAGGCGTGTTTATTCGGTCGTATTGAGAACGGGGAAATGCAGTTGAATGAATATGGCTTGATTGCAAAAAATCAATGGGAGCAGTTGCGCAAACAATTCCTTGATTTGGGATTGGGTGAGTTTGTTGTTATGCCCAACCATATTCATGGAATTATCATAATCAAAGGCATGCAAAATGAAATCAACATCGAAACCAAGCTTGTAGGGGCAGGGCTTGCCCCTGCCCAACCCCTATCCGACGCAGGGCAACCGCAAGGGTTGCCCCTACAACGTAAAACCATTGGCGATATCGTGGGCGCGTATAAATCAATTACAGCGAATGCATGCCTGAAAATATTCAAATCTAAAAACAAGACCATGGGAAAATTGTGGCAACGTAATTATTACGAACACATTATCCGCAACGAACAATCCTATCATGAAATTGCCGGTTATATCATTAACAACCCGGCGCAATGGGATTTGGACGAGTTGTATGCGCGAGGCAATGTGTGACCATGAGTAAGCTTGTTTTCAAATTTTTTTCTCTTCCCGGATATATTGTTCGGCGTTTCAAACCCGCCGATGCCGCTGCACTGCAGGGTTTGTACGAACGCTGCACGGACTATCATGAAATGCATGAAGGTTTTGCGACCCGGCCGAGCGCCGCAGCGGATGAATTGGCCATGTTGCCGCCGGGGAGAACTTTGGAAGACAAGTTTTCGATGGGGATCTACGAACCGGGCGGTCCCCTAATCGGTTATCTCGACATCGTACGCCATTATCCGGCCACAAACGAATGGTGGATCGGTTTGCTCATGCTCGATCCCGAAGCCCGGGCAAAGGGCTTGGGGGCGCGCTTATTCAGGGCAACGTGGAATTGGGTTCTGTCGCAAGACGGAAAGGCGATTTATTTGGCCGTGCTGGAAGAAAACATACGGGCCGAACGGTTTTGGCGGAGGCAGGGATTCGAAGAAGTCAGACGTCAAGCCCATACTTCGGAGACCGGTAATAAGATAAGCCAAGTCATTGTCATGAAATATTTAACCGCGCATGAACGCGAATAAACACGAATGGTAAAAAAGTGAAACCGCGAATGGACACGAATAAACACGAATGTTAAAAGAGTAGAACCGCTAATGCACGCTAATAAACGCAAATGTTAAAAGAGTGAAACCGCTAATGCGGGGCGAATAGACGCGAATGGGGATAGGGGGTTTAGCCGTTCATGAATTCGAATAATGATGGCAATGAGAAAGAAATATTTTTTAAGGAGGAGGTTTTTAAAATCATCGGCGCGGCGATGACGGTTACAAACGAACTGGGCAGCGGTTTTCTTGAAGCGGTTTATCAGGAAGCTTTGGAAATTGAATTCTCCTCCTGTGGAATCCCCTTTGAATCTCAGAAAAAACTCATCATCCATTATAAAGACCCGCCATTGACAAAGGAATATATGGCTGATTTTCTCTGTTTCGACAAGATAGTCGTCGAAATAAAGGCAATAAAGAGAGTCACGGAGATTGAAGAAGCCCAGTTGCTCAATTATCTAAAAGCCACTCAATCACCGCTGGGAGTTCTGATCAATTTCGGCAATCCCAGGCTGGAATGGAAGCGATATGTAAATACGGAAAAATAAAATTTACATAAAAATGGAACCGCGAATGAACGCCAATAAACGCGAATAAAAGATAAAATATTTTAAGGATTTTTAAAAAATATTTGCGTTCATTCGCGTGTATTAGCGGTTAATAACATGCAAGTGCCGGAGATCAAGATCAACCCGGAAAAAGTATCTTTGATCATGATCTCCGAAGTCGCCCCGGCCAAGTTGGAAGATTACTATTATGCCAAAGGCGAGCCCTTGTTCGCCAAGACCACGGTTCAGGCTTTCAACGAAGCAGGCGTGAAAGTCGCCTCCATTCCGGAATTGGTCGGCCGGGGCATGTATTTTACCACGGCGGTCAAATGCGGGAAAACCGATTCCGGACTTAATGTCGACACCATCAAGTCTTGTTCCTGGTTGCTGGAAAAGGAATTGAGCTTGTTTTCCAAAGCAAAAGTTCTGATGTTGATGGGCGATGTAGCCATCCGATCGCTTAACTATATTGCCCAACGGAGCAACAAAAAACGGGTAATCCCGGCCGGGTCGACTTACAAGATCCGGGAGCAGAAATATTTTTGGGGCGACAAACGGGTGTTCCCGTCGTATTTACAGGCCGGACCGAGCTTTCTCATCGAAAAAAGCAAGCGCCGTATGATCGCGGAAGATATTGCCAAGGCGATTAAAATAATCGAATAACAAAGGATTTTAGGTTTTAGATTTGAATACTGTTAACAACGTGTTTAAATAAAGAAGAGATAGGGGTCCGGTTCCTGCGGCGAGATTGTAGGGGCATGAAAGCCGAATTAGGAAATTATTTTTAAAATTAAAAAAAGGCACAGGGTTTTTGCTAAAACCCTGTGCCTTTTTTAGTCATTTTTTTAACCCGCTATTTGCCCAGGAGCACTTCAAAGCTCGGGATTTTGAGGACCATCATGAAGCAGATCAACAGAGCGTAAATGCAGAGGGATTCGATAAAAGCCAGACCGAGGATCAGGTTGGTCTGGATTTTGCCGGTCGCTTCGGGGTTACGCGCTATGCCGGTCAGAGCGGCGTTAATGGAATTGCCCATGCCGAGCCCGGTGCCGAAAGCGGCAATACCAATGGCAAAACCGCAAGCCAGAGCCAAGCCGAAAAAGATCCACATGCCGGACGCCTGGACCGTAGGGTCGGCGGCCATGGCCGGAAGGGTTGTTCCCAAGATCAACAGTGTTGTCAGAACCCATTTTACATTTCGCTTCATTGTTCAAGCCTCCTTGAAGATATTATATTATTATTAATTTTAACCGTTAATAAACACGAATGAACGCCAATAATTTTTTTTTAAATTAGCGTTTATTAGCGTGCATTAGCGGTTTCATCCATCCTTTTCTGTTTTAGTGGGCGTCTTCCATGGCGCCGGCAAAATAAACGATCGAAAGCAAAGTAAAAACAACCGCCTGAATAAAACTGACCAGGATGCCGAGAAAAAGAATCGGCAAGGGCGCCAAATAAAAACCGGCTAAAATAAAAAGAATACCCAACACGGTCTCCTTGGCAAAGATATTGCCGAAAAGACGAATGCTCAGCGACAATACTCGAGCCAGATGGCCGATCAATTCAATAGGCAACATCAACCAGGCCAAATACCAGGCCGGGCCGAGGAAATGTTTGACATATTTAAAACCGTGAAATTTTATCCCAATGGCATGCGTGATCGCAAACGTACAGATGGCCATGGAAGCGGTTGTATTGATATCGGCCGTAGGCGAGAAAAAGCCGGGCACCAAGCCGATCAAATTCGAAACCAGGATATAGAGGAAAAGGGTGGCAATGTACGGAAAGAAGGCCCGGCCTTCAGGGCCGGTAATGCCGGTCATAAAATCTTCCAGTCCGCCGATAATCAGTTCGAGCACATTTTGTTTTCTGTGCGGAATGAGTTGCAAGCCTTTGCCTAAAATCAAGGCGCCGACAATCAGAATCAGCATTACGAGCCAGGTGTGGATCACTTGATTGTGGTGATGGGCAAACTCGCCCCATCCGATCGCTTCAAAAAGTTTAGTCAATAAAAAGAAATGATGTTCCATAGGGTCTCACTTGGTTATGCGTTTTTGGCCTTAATGGCTTGATGAATGCCGTAACTCACAATACTGAAAACAATGGTCGATAACCCGACCGATAAGCCGATCGGGTCGGCCCATTCGCGGGCCACAATGATATAAAGAATAGTGCCCATGATCAACAGGCGCAAGTAGTATTTCAAAAACAGGGGAACTTTTTTCAAACTGACCGGTCCTTCCACCGGAATAGTCCGCAGAATGCTCTGTTGCAACATGTTAAAATTGATGATAATCAATAATCCGCCCAGAATGACTCCCAGAGTGAAAGCCGGAGGCATGGCGAAGAAGCTGACACCGGCCAATCCAAACAAGATCAACCAATTATTTCTGGTCAAGATCGGGTGAATTCGGCTCCAATTTGAGGAGGGTTCATTTTTCATTTGCTTGCATCTTTTTATATTGCGTGTAAAGATTTTTAAAAGCAGCAGCCGCGCCTAATAAAAAACATATGATTAAAAAAATCGGTGCTGTTCCCCATTTTCGATCTAGGTAATGTCCTAACAATCCTCCGAGCGCAATACACACGGCCATAACAAGCCCGATGGAACTGAGGTTCGTCAGGGATTTAAAAAGTTTTTTGGTGTCCTTTTCCATAATAAGAATACAATTGCCTGTGTTTTAAAAATATCCTTAAAATCCTGTTAGTTATATTACAGATCGGCATCTGAAGTCAATTAATTTTCCTTTTGGGCTTTTTTGAAGCTTTTGGCCGCGGCAGCAATGGTTTTTTCCAGCACAGAGGTATCATGGGCCAGGGAAATGAACCAAGCCTCAAAAGCCGATGGCGCCAAATAAGTTCCTTGATCGAGCATGTGTAAATAAAAACGCTTAAAAAAATCGCTGTTGCTCTTTTTAACGGTCGTAAAATCGGTTACAGGCCCTTTATTGAAAAAAATGGAGCCCATGGAGCCGACCCGATTGATGGTCAAATCCAACCCGGTTTGTTGGGCTGCTTGAGCCAGTCCGTTAAAAAGCAGCCGGCTCCTATTTTCCAATTCCTGATAGATCCGGTCATCTTGCAGCTCTTTAAGGGTGGCCAAACCGGCAGCCATGGCCAGGGGATTGCCGGATAAGGTCCCAGCTTGATAGATGTTTCCGGTTGGCGCCATGTGTTCCATAATTTTTTTAGAACCGCCATAAGCGCCGACAGGCAAACCGCCGCCGATGATTTTACCCAAACAAGTGAGATCGGGCATAATATTATAGAGTTTTTGCGCGCCGCCCGAATTGACCCTGAAACCGCTGATGACCTCATCGAAAATAAGCAAGGAACCGTTTTGGGTGGTTATAGTCCGCAAGCTTTTTAGAAACTGGGGGTCAGGGACAATCACGCCCATATTGCCCGGCACAGGTTCCACGATAATGGCCGCAATATCGCGGCCATATTTTTCAAAGGCCTGATGAACCGCTTGCAGGTCATGAAAAGCCAGAGAGATCGTGAGATTGGCCAGTTCCGGAGGCACCCCCGGGCTGCCGGGAATGCCCAGGGTTGCCACACCTGAGCCGGCTGAAACCAACAGGCTGTCGGCATGGCCATGATAACAACCTTCAAACTTGATGATTTTATTACGGCCGGTATAACCGCGGGCCAGACGGACGGCACTCATGGTGGCTTCAGTGCCGGAATTGACCATTCGAACCATTTCAATGGAAGGGACCATATTAATAATGAGCTCAGCTAATTGCACTTCCGATTCAGTGGGAGCCCCATAACTGGTACCTTTTGGAATTGCATCTACGAGGGCTTGGATAACCTTGGGGTGGCTATGCCCCAGGATCATGGGACCCCAGGAACCAACATAATCGATATATTGGTTTTCATCCGCATCCCATAAAAAGCAACCTTGGGCCCGGTTGATAAAGGGCGGTTCAATGCCCACTGATTTACCGGCCCGGACCGGGCTGTTGACCCCGCCCGGAATGAGTTTTTGGGCTTTGTGAAAAAGTTCTGATGATTTATTGCGCATTTTAT
>RPPU01000266.1 GCA_003819975.1 Desulfobacteraceae bacterium | reverse complement strand
GCCAGAGCGCTGTCGGTGCCGGGTCGGATGGGCAGCCAAAACTTGGCCCTTTTGGCCAAGCCGGTGCGGCGCGGATCGACTACGATCAGTTCCGTGTTTTCTCCGAGCCGCTGAAGCAGTAGGCTGCAGATTTCGCCCTCTTCATTGGTGCTGGTGACATTGCTGCCCCAAATCAAGGCCAATTGGGTCGGGTGATGGAAGTCAGCCACCGGATAAAACCCGCAGGTATGCAGACCGGCTATTTCGCGGGGCGCATGACAGACATCCTGAACCGCGATCACATTCGGTGAACCGAAAAGATTGGCCAGGCGGATCAAAGAAAAATGTTCCAGACCCTTAGGCATGCCCTGGCCGAAAACGACCGATTTGGCGCCATGGGTATGTTTGATTTTCAGCAGGTTCTCGGCAACCTGGTCGAGGGCTTCGGGCCAACTGATTCTTTGCCATTGATTGGATCCGCGCGGGCCGACCCTTTTCAGGGGATGCTTGAGCCGGTCCGGATGGTACAAGCGCTCGGCGCTGTGCAAGCCTTTAGGGCAAATATAACCTTTATTTAAAAAACCGTCAGGAGCGCCTTTGATTTTAACAACCCGGTTACCTTGGACGCCCACCAGGAGCGTGCACCCGCCGTGATCCATACGGGAGCAATGGGTCCTGACCCAACGAATTTTCTCCAACATATTTTCACTCCTAAAGCTTAAAACCATATTTTATCCTCTATTGCCGGCAGCCGGCATTATACTCTTTTTGTTAAACTTGATAAACATCAGAGTTGAAAAAGAATATATTTGTAACATTTTGATATCGCATGTAAAATAGGAATATTGAGAATAATGCGACTCATTTTTGACTTTAAAAAGAGGGTCATTCTGACAAGTTTATGACATTTTATTCGGAAGTCCGTGTTTTTAACTCCGGGCGCAAGGTTTTTTCATGTAATATTCTGAATTAACTAAGGAAATATTCAGTTTAGCTGGCCCAAAAATTGCATTCTTTTTATAGGGTTGAACATATCAATTTGCCGAGCCTTAATTATTCATGATTAAGGCGGTTAATCCAGTTTAAGGTGAATGACAAGAGCATCCGGATAAGGAAACGAGGAGCATTTATGAGCATGGGGAGGAAAAGCCTATGAAAGTCCTGATTGTGGATGATGAATTTGTGAGCCGGAAAAAAGCCCAAAAGATTCTATCTCAGTTTGCGGAATGCGATGTGGCCATGCACGGTAAGGAAGCTTTAGAAGCGTTTAAAATAGCCCATCATGAAGGGCAACCTTATGATCTGATTACCATGGACATTATCATGCCCGACATGGACGGCATCGAGGCTCTGAAGCGGGTTCGCGCCTGGGAAGAGGAACACGGCATCCCGCTGGGGCGGGGGGTGAAGATCCTGATGTTGACGGGCAATAAAAAGCCGGACGCGGTTCTGACCTCTTATGCGGAAGGCTGCGAGGATTATCTGGTAAAACCTTTCAATCGCGAAAAACTGGTGCTCATGCTTAACGGCTTAGGTTTTAAGCAGATCCATTAAAAAGAATCGAATCGTAAAACTCCAAAAGGCTTACTTTTAGAAATCCCGATGTCGAAACTTTGGAATAAGAAGCCCAAGAAAAAATACAAGCGCAACCGGAGTGTTGAATGGCGGGTAACGCACAAAGGATCGGTGCATGAAGATATTAATCGCGGATGACGAATTGGTCAGCCTAAGCAAATTGGACCTCTGGGTGCAGGGTATCGGATATCAAACCGTTTTAGCCAAAGACGGGCTTGAGGCCTGGAAAATCTGGTTGAATGAAGAAGTCTCCATTGTGATCACGGATTGGCTTATGCCGGCCATGGACGGGTTGGAGCTTTGTAAAAAGATAAGGGCGGCCGGCCGCAATATGTACACCTATATCATTATGGTGACCGCCAAAGAAGGCCGTGACGATTCTTTTACCGGCATTGAAGCCGGGGCGGACGATTTTATCAGTAAACCTTTCATGCGCCAGGACTTGGTGGCGCGCCTACGAGCCGGTCAGAGAGTTCTCGATTTTCAAAACAAGCTGATTACGGTCCAAGAAGACCTGGAAGGCGAGATCCGGGAGCGCAAAAAAGCGGAAGAGGGCCTTGCTACTTATCTGGATCAACTGGAAGAAATCGTCCAGAGCCGAACATCCGATTTGACCCGGGCCAAAGAACAACTCGAATCGGAATTGCTTGAACGTAAAAAACTGGAAGAGGAAAAAGTCCGGCTGGAAAAGCAGATTATGCAGTCGCAGAAGATGGAGGCGGTCGGAACCCTGGCCGGCGGGATTGCCCATGATTTCAACAATATCCTTTTCAGCATCATGGGATACAGCGAAATGGTCCTGGACGATTTGCCGGAAGGCAGTCTGGCCAGAAGTAATGTGGAAGAAGTTTTGAGAGCCACCAATCGGGCTAAGGAGTTGATCAGGCAAATATTGACTTTCAGCCGGGAAGGCGAGGCCAAGCACGAATCCATCCGCATCCAGCCCGTATTGAAAGAGACGCTCAAGCTGTTGCGGTCCACATTGCCGACCCATATTCTTTTTCAGGAAGCGATCGATATGGATTGCGGTCCGATCCTGGCCGACCCGGCCCAGATTCATCAACTCACGATCCATCTTTGCACCAATGCGTATCATGCCATGCAGGAAAAGGGCGGAACGTTGGGGGTATCGCTTAGGGAAGTGGAAGTCGGGATGGAAGAGTATCAGCTTGACCGCAAACATTCCCCGGGAAAGTATCTTAAGCTCACGGTTCAGGACACGGGCCACGGCATGGAACCGGCCATTCAGCAAAAAATTTTTGAGCCCTACTTTACAACCCGCAAGCCGGGGCAAGGCAACGGCATGGGGCTGGCTGTGTCGCACGGCATTATGGAAAGTTACGGGGGCTGGATAACCGTATTCAGCGAACCGGGCCGGGGGGCGACCTTTGATCTTTTTTTTCCCATGATCGACGCAAAAAGCGATCCGGCCGATCCGTTGTTCAGCGAACCGGTTCCGGGAGGCACGGAATCTATTTTGCTCGTTGATGACGAGGTGACGCTACTGCCTATGCTGGAGCATATCTTAACCCGGTTGGGTTATCATCTGTCGGCTTTTAACAACAGCGAGGAGGCCTTGCGTGTCTTTCAAAACGATCCCGCAAAATTCGATCTGGTGATTACCGATCAGGCCATGCCGCACATGATCGGTTCGGAGCTGGCCAAAAGAATTTTAAACATCCGGGCCGATATGCCCATTATTCTTTTTACGGGTTTCAGCGATTTAATTACGGAAGAAAAGGCCAAGAGTTTGGGGATTCGCGCTTATGTCATGAAGCCGATTATCAAGCATGACTTGGCCAGGACTATTCGCAGGATTTTAGACGAGCAAAAGGAGGTCTGATTTATGAGTTGCATTCTGGTCATTGACGATGATCCTCAAATTCAAGTGATGTTGCGGCAAATGCTGGGTCGGGAAGGCTATGAAGTCGAAATCGCCGCCAACGGTCTGGAAGGAATCAAGGTCTGCAGTCAAAAACAGATTGACCTGGTCATCACCGATATTTTTATGCCGGAAAAAGAAGGCCTGGAAACCATCAGCGATTTGAAAAGGGATTATCCGGATATTCCGATTATCGCGATGTCCGGGGGCAGCAAAACAGTCGGGCGGCCGAAACAGTGGCTTTACCTGGCTACCAAGTTGGGCGCCAGTTCTTTGGAAAAGCCGATCCGAAAAGAAGATTTGCTGAATACCGTAAAAAGTGTTTTATCCAAATAATGCAAAAAGACACTGATTACATTCCAGCGGTAGGGGACGATCCGTTGAACGGGCAAGAAAAAAAAAGCGATCCGGGATTGTCCGAAAATGCAAAGGCGTCCCGATCATGCGGGCCGATATCCGGTCTCGATATGGCGAGCCGTCCGCATCCGGAGTTGCAAGAGCACAAATGCGCCTGTTCGCATAATAGCAAAAAACCCCCATTGAATTTTGAAGAAGCCATTGCCGAGTTCGAAGGAGACCGGGACATTTTTTTCAGGATTTTAGATCATTTTTTTGGAAACGTGAAGAACCAGATCCAAACCATGCATCAGTCCTTATCGATTCAGGATGCAGGAAGACTCCGCCTAGAAGCCCATTCGATCAAGGGCGGCGCCGCCAACTTGACGGCTGCTCCCCTGGCTGCTTTGGCGGCCGAGCTTGAAGAAATCGCGATTGCAGGCCGGTTAGAGGATGCTCCGGCTATTCTGAGACTATTCCAAGAGGAGTTACAACGTCTGGAAGCTTATATCGGCGAGCAATTCGGCGGAACGTCATAGAGGATATCTCAAGAATACTATTTTAAAATAGTTGATCCCATCATTTGCAGCCTTTTACCGTCGCGACGCTCGATTTCTGACGATTATTGAGATATCCTGTAAACACCGTCTTCGGGATAGAGTTATGAAGATATTGATTGTCGATGACGATCTGTTCAGTCGCGAAAAACTCCGCAGAATGATGTCGAAGATGGGTGAATGCCTTACGATCGCGGATGAAAACCAAGCTTTTGAGCTTTTTCAGAAAGCATTTATTCAAGGCACGCCTTTTGACCTTGTCCTTAAACGCTTGTTTTACAACGTCATCGATACGCTCAGAATTTTAATTGCCGACGATGAGCTGGTCAGCCGTCATAAGATGCAGAAATTGATGGATAAGGTAGGGGAATGCCTGGCGGTCGAGAGCGGCAAAGAAGCCCTAATTGTTTTTCAACAGGCTTTTTTGGCGGGCAAGCCGTTTCATTTGGTGATGCTGGACATTGTGATGCCGGAGATGGACGGGATCGAAGCCTTGACGGAGATTAGGGCGTTTGAAGGAGAAAAAAAGATCCCTCAGGAGAAAAGAGTGAAAGTCATTATGGTTACCGCTCATTCCGACAAGAAAACCATTCTGAAATGCATCCGGGCCGGATGCGACGATTATATTAAAAAGCCGTTTAAAAAAGAGATGATTATAAAGAAAATGTTAAAGCAGGGTCTGATTCATATCAAACCTGAGCCGGTATGATTTCCAGCAGGAAGATAAATTTGGAGGTGACGGATCCGATGATAATTTGATTTTGTTTCTGATCCAGGGGAGCGCGGAAAAGTCCGGTTTGACCGCCGATTTCCCTGCCGTTTACGATCGTGCCGAAAGCACTGCCGCGATCAATCACCCAAATCGTGCCGCTTTCATTGCCGATGGCGAGGTGGTTGCGGGAAACGATATAAGGCTTGGTTTCGGGAATAAAAAGGTCGTTGTTATAGAAGACATCCGATTCGGAATCCAGGGATTCGCGACCGATTAAAAACGGAAATTTGGTGATGAGCAGACGCCGTTGGTTCAAAATTTTTTGCGCTTCAGCGGTTTGGCCCGACATGATGACTTCGGTGGCCGGCAGTTTGGCTGCTCCCGGATTCTCTTCAATGGCGTTTTCGGCCAAGAGGTCGCTGGCTTGGCGGATTCTTTCAAAGAGGCTTTTCATGATCGGAATCAGGACGGCGGGTTTGATGCGTAATAATTCGTTAAACTGTTCACGATCGATACAACGTACTTTGAGCTCGGAAAGAGCCCGGACGGTTGCCGACCGGGGGCGGTCTTCGATCAACCCCATTTCGCCGAATACCTGGCCTTCCCCCAAAGTGGCGACCGGGATCTCCCGGCCTTTGGCCTGTTTCAAGACTCGAACGGCCCCTGAAAGAATAATGAAAGCGGTCGCGCCTTTGGTCCCTTCGGCAACGACATTTTCTCCGGGCAGATATGTTCTGAATTCCTCATCCATTAAAAACTCCTGGGCGGACGCCGCCGATGAAATGGCCATGAAAATTTCAAATCGGGTTTTACGTTTTCGGAAGGTCGGGCTCGCCGTTGGCCGCCTTGACGCAGACTATGTCTTTACATATAATTAGGATGCAATTATACTATCCTTTTTTTATTTTGACAACAACTACCATTTTTTAATCGGGTTTTCTATGTTATTGGAACTTATTCAATCGCCTGAATTGGCCGGTTATATCGTTCATTTTCCAAAAGGCCGGACGATTTTCATGGAAGAGGACGATTCCCAAGATTTGTATATCCTGGTCGCGGGCCAGTTGGAAGTGCTCAAAGGGAATAAGAAAATCATGGAAATCACGGCGCCGGGATCTTTTTTCGGGGAAATTTCATTCCTGTTGGGCGCAAAAAGAACCGCAACGATCAAGGCGCTGAACGCGGTCCAAGCCGTCTGCATCCCCAAGACGGAGATGACGAATTTTCTCCGTCAATTTCCGGAGATTGCCGGGGAGATCAGTAAAATACTAGCCCAGCGGTTGAGCGCCACCAGTCAGGTTCTTTACGGATTAAAGGAATTTTGCGATAAGCTGCCGGACGCAGTGGTGGTCACCGATCGTGAAGGTCGGATCACCACCTGGAATTCGGCTGCCGAACGTTTGTACGGCCGCAATTGGCAGGCCATGCACCAGGCTCGCTTTGAAGAGGTTTATGT
>RPPU01000265.1 GCA_003819975.1 Desulfobacteraceae bacterium | reverse complement strand
CGCCCAAAGCAACAACCACTTCCTTTTTTACATCATCGACCTTTTCAACCACGCCTTCGACAATCGCATTTTTGATTGGGGGGGTCGGTTCCC
Source organism: Desulfobacteraceae bacterium (assembly GCA_003819975.1). The sequence continues at coordinate 6,425 of RPPU01000265.1, read as the reverse complement.
ATTTCTCTTTTAATTTTTGTTTATACTCTTCGACCTCCTCCGGTTTTAAACGCTGCACCGGACCGCGGTAACCCTCGCGCTTGTCCAATTCGCGTAAACCGGTCTTCACGGCTTCCTGGCCCGCTATCTGCATGCTTAAATTGACCGTGGTGTGAACTTTCAACCCGCCTTTATAAAGAAGTTCTTCGCCGTATTTCTGTTCCAGGTAACGGCGGACGTGTTCGGTGAAAGAGGGGCTGATTTCAAAAAAGTTTTCCGTTTCGCGATTGATCGTCACCTCGGCTTGATTGGCTTCTTGTTCCTGTTCTTTGGTGATATAACCCTCTTCCTGCATTTGTTCCAATACGTATTTTTGCCGGGCCTTGGCTTTGTCAAAACTGGTGATCAAGGAGTATTTACTCGGTGCTTGCGGCAGACCGGCGATCAGGGCCGTCTCGGCCAGATTCAATTCCGCCACCCCTTTCTTGAAATAGGTCCGGGCGGCGACTTCCACTCCGTAAGCGCCGTGGCCCAGGTAGATTTGATTCAAATAAAGAAACAGAATCTGTTCCTTGGAAAAGTTTTTTTCAATTTGCAGGGAAAGAATCGCTTCGCGGACCTTGCGGCGATAGGTCCTTTCCGTGTCTTTTAAAAGCAGCGACTTCGTGACTTGCTGGGTGATGGTGCTGCCGCCCTGCTCGATCTTGCCGGCCATCAAATTTTTAAAAAAGGCCCGGATAATGCTGGAAATATCCACGCCTTCATGTTGAAAAAAACGGGCATCCTCAGCCGCAATAAAAGCATTTTTCACATGGTCCGGGATTTGGTCCAAGGGCATAACGATTCTTTTCTCTTTCCAAAAACGGCCGATTATCTGATTATCATCACCATAAACCTCTGTTATAATTGGAGGATTATAGTTTTGCAAAGAACCGATATAAGGAAGGTTGCTGGTCCAAAGATACCATAAAAGCGCAACGCAACTGATGAGTAATACGAATAAAATCGAAAATGACCAAATGCCGTATTTTAATGTTTTTTTCACTTCATTTCTCCGGGCATAACCAATGCTGAACGTAAAAAACAAGGCCGGGCTTATTTAGCGGCCGATTCGCTCGATAACTATTTGAATTTTATTGTAAATTACAAAATCCGTTCCGGATTTTGCACCCTTATCTTTTGTTGTAAATCGTTGAAATATGACATAATTCGATTCGCATGTAAAGTTTTGAATACCGAAGGGGTAAAACGATTTTTTGAAAGGCAGGAAGCAGTCGCCGCAGGACCCCCCTTTCGCAATAAACGAAAGGAGGGTGATTTTTGTATCTATTATTGTTTTCGCAATTCTCGTCTCAAGATCTTGCCTGAAATAGTCTTGGGTAATTCTTGGGTATATTCGATGACCCGGGGATATTTGTAAGGCGCCGTGATCTTTTTAACAAATTCCTGGATATCTGCGGTCAATTCCGGAGAAGGCTGATAACCCTTAGCAAGCACAATAAAAGCCTTAACCAAAATGCCGCGCACGCCATTGGGGTCCGATATCCCCACAACTGCGCTCTCGGCCACGGCCGGGTGTTGGATCAAAGCCGATTCCACTTCAAAAGGTCCGATACGATAACCCGAGGATTTAATGACGTCATCGTCGCGGCCCACAAACCAGAAATAACCCTCTTCATCTTTATACGCCCGATCGCCGGTATAATAATAATCACCGCGAAAAGCCGATTTCATGGCTTCAGGATCTTTCCAATACTCTTTTAACAGACCCAATGGCCGTTGTTGGCCCAAATAAATCGCGATATTACCCTCTTCATTGGCCGGCATCTCCTTGCCGTCGTCATCCACGATTCGGACATCATGCCCCGGAGTGGGCTTGCCCATGGAGCCGTATTTGATCGGCATAAAAGGATAATTGGATATAATGCAAACAGTCTCGGTCTGGCCAAAGAAATCATAGATATCCAGATTAAAACGCTCTTTCCAGATCTTGATCACTTCCGGATTCAGCGGTTCGCCTGCCGACATGCAATGCCGCAGCTTTAATTTATATTTGGTCAGATCCAACTGGACCAACATACGATATACCGTGGGCGGCGCGCAAAAAGTGGTAACCCCGAAACGTTCCATGGCTCGCAAAAGGCCGTCCGGATCGAACCGCTGCGGCGTCTCCCATTGAATAATGGCCGCGCCCACCAGCATCTGGCCGAAAAGCTTGCCCCAGGCTGCCTTGGCCCAGCCGGTTTCCGAGACGGTCCAATGCAGGTCTTTTTCAGACAAGGACTGGGCGAACTTGGCTGTCACTTCATGACCCTTGGCATAACTATGGGTATGGAGAACCATTTTAGGCTGGCCCGTGGTGCCGGAAGTAAAATAGAGCAGCATGGGATCATCCGATTTCGTGGCTTCGATATCTTCACGCTTGAGTTCACTGTCGACTTTATCCATCTCTTCCTTCAGATTCAGCCAATCCTGAACCACGCCGTCCACGACCAGCTTGTGCCGCAAGGTCGGACAATGTTCCGCAATCCGTTCCACCCGGCCGATATGGTTCACATCGGTAATGATCATGCTCGCTTCGGCCCGGTTGATACGGTACTCGATATCCTTGGAGGTCAAGAGCACGGTCCCCGGCATGGGGATTACGCCCAGTTTGAACATACCGATCATGACCACATACCACTCCGGAATGCTCTCCAGGATCACGAGAACCCGGTCGCCTTTTTTTACTCCCAATGAACGCAATACATTCACAAATCGGTTTGACTGATAGCTAAGCTCATAAAAAGTTTGAAAACTGGCTTTTTCAGCCGATCGATCCAAAGAGACCAGGGCCAATTTGGTACGGTCTTTAGCCCAATTGTCGATCACATCAAAGCCGAAATTATAATACTCCGGTATTTCCAACTTGAATTCGCGATAAAGCTGTTCATAGGTTACGGCTTTGGTATCTTTACTTTTATTTATTTCCATTTAAATTCCTCCTGCTAATTATCAGTTTTTTGTATTATCCGGCAAAAAACAACAAAAAATAAAGTGTGGCTAAAAAAATTTTACTATCACCAAACTATCATTATTGTTCATTCCCTGTAAAGAGGTTTTCAGCCTACCCAGCTCTTTATTATTGATAATTTAACTTATTTTAAATGATTTTTTAATTATACAGTTTAAAATTATTTATTTTACGTTCATATTCTTGCAGTAAAAAAAAGGCTTGTTCAAGATTCACTTGTTTAAAAAAGATTTGGTCCCCGGGTTTAACTTGCCCCAAGATCGGCAGATCCGCGGAGATAACGGTTGCGATTTTGCGATATCCGCCGGTCATAGTCTCATTAAGCAGGATAATGGGTTGGCCTCCGCCGGTTATTTGAATGGCTCCGGCGATAATGCCTTCTGAAATGATCGATTCCGCAATGCCGGCTTTGCATAGGATTAAAGGGCCTGATAAACGGATGCCGACACGATCGGATTGAGGCGCTACACTGTAAGAAGCCTGTAAAAACATTTTCACTGTATCACTTGAAAAACCGTCATTCTGGGGGCCGAGCAATACGCGCAGGGTCCATTCTTTGGTATAAACCGGGATCCATTCCGGGGCTAAAAATAGATTCAAATCTTGGATAGACCGGCTGCCGGGGTTTCCATTTAAAATATCCCCTTTTTGCAAACTATGGCCGTTAAAACCGCCGAAACCGCAGATCAGATTCGTGGATTTGCTGCCCATAACCGGCATAACATCCAAACCCCCGGCAATGCCTAAATAGGCCCGGCAGCCGTTTTGAATGTTGCGGAACGACAAGATATCTCCGGCTTGGATGATCCGGGATTGCCACATCGCCAAAGGCACGTTATTAATGTAAGGATTCAGGTTCGCGCCGGTAACCGCGATATTCAGATCCCTCAATGCCCTGGCTTTAAAACCGGACAGAGTGATTTCCAGAACCGCTTCGTTTTCAGGGTTCTCAACCAAAAGATTGGCGATGCGACAGGAAAAAGAATCCAGAGCTCCGCTCCGCGCCACGCCGAACCGCCCGAACCCGAACCGGCCCAGATCTTGAATCGTCGTCAATGGTCCGGGTGCTAAAATCTCTAGAACGGCTAAAGAACCCACTGCTTCATCTCCTCTTCCGTGACGGAAACAAAGGTGACTTGGTCTCCCATGCCTATCAGACCGGGTGGATTTGCAAACGGATTAAAAAGTTTAACGGCTGTCCAGCCCAGAATCTGCCACCCCCCGGGACTGTCGCTTGGATAAATACCGGTTTGCTTTTGCGCAATAGCGACCGACCCACGGGGCACCAGCGTGCGGGGTTTTTCTTTGCGGGGCGCGGCAATGGCATCCGGTAATTCACCCAGATAAGGAAAACCCGGAGTAAACCCGATCATATAACCCCGATAAACCGTACCGGTGTGTAAACGGATGACTTCCGGGATGGAAAGATCGTGATAATCAGCCACCCATTGCAGGTCCGGTCCGTAGGACCCGCCGTAAATGACCGGGATTTTATGGGTGCGGGAATCCGCGATATAAACAGCTTGGCTTTTCCGAGATGAAAGCGTGATTATTTCTTGAAGTGTGGATAGAGGAAGGCGCAAAGGATCATACTGAATCAGGAGCGAGCAATAACCCGGAACCAATTCAGCAACACCCTGAATCTTTTGATTATCTAAGGAAAAAAACAACTCCCGGACCGCCTGATTGATCAAGGGGTTGATCTCATCGCCCCATTCCACCAGCAAAGCGCGGTCGCCCATGATTCGAAAATGAGGTTTGTCAAAAAACATGAATCGGCCTAAACAAAGGATTCTAAAGGAGCGATCGCGATTCCCGCCGCGCTGAGGCCGGTGCGGATCTGTTGCGCCAGGTTTACGGCCGCCGGATTATCGCCATGCAAGCAAATCGTCTCTGCTTGCAACTCGATCTCCTGACCGTTTTTGGCGCATACCCGGCCCGTTTGAGCCATCTGGATTACCCGTTGCTTCACCCATTCCGCGTCATGCAACACGGCTCCGGCTTCTTGCCTTGTAACCAGGGAACCGTCCGGGTTATATGCGCGGTCGGCAAAAAACTCAAAAGCGATCCGGACGCCGTATGCGGCGGCCAGGGTTTCGATCTTTTTGCGCTCCGGTCCGGCCAAAGTAATCAGAATCAAATTCTTATCCAGGGAGGCAACGGTTTCGACGATCAGGGCGAAAAGTTTTTTATCCCGGGCGGCCATGTTGTAGAGGGCTCCGTGGGTTTTAACATGTTGCAGCTTCAACCCGACTTGCCTGCCAAAAGCCTGTAGGGCTCCGATCTGGTAAACCAAATAATCCCTGATCTCCGCGTGACTCGCCGCCAACTCTCTGCGGCCGAAACCCAAGAGATCCGGAAAACCGGGATGAGCGCCGACGGCCACTCCGTGTTTTTGCGCCAACGCCAGCGTCCGCCGCATGACCCCCGGATCGCCGGCGTGAAAACCGCAGGCAATGTTTGCCGAAGAAATCAGAGGCAAAAGCTCTTCGTCCCGGCCGATCGTGTACGCCCCGAAGCTCTCGCCGACGTCGGCGTTGAGGTCTATTTTGTTTTTTAGGGCCATTTATAGAACTGCTCCTTTATAATCAGATTCTCCGGAATCGCGCACGCATATGGGTCAAAGACTTTTTTGCAAAAAAAACCATTAATCGACGACATTTCCTTCCGGTCGCTTCGACCGAAATTTATGTTTTTTCGGAACTCTGCCTTTTCCGGGCCGAAAAAACATTTTACCATCCATTGATCCGCTCCCAGGTATCGACGACTTCGGTGTTGCCGTCAACCACATAATACTTATCGAACATGGCCGCCGTGGCGCAGGCATGGTTGGGAAGCACGCGAACCAAACTTCCGATGGGGAAATCGTTGAAAACCAACCCTTTACCGTCACGTTTAACGATAATACCGTGTTCCTGATTGGTGGCGTTAACGATAAAGTCATGTTTGGGCCTGCCGTTCAAAGCACATACCAGACCATAACCCTGGTCGATCGCTTGCCGGGCCGTGCCCCGGTCGCGGGATAAAGCCATCCAGCCGCTATCGGTCAGAACCCAACCTTTTTCTTTTTGATGCCCGATGACCGTCGCCAAAACCGAAACCGCGATCTCTTCCACTTGACACACCTTTAATCCGGCGATCACGAGATCCTGAAACACAAAAACGCCCGCGCGCACTTCGGTCACTCCCGCATAATCCCGGCTAAACCAAGCCGTGGGCGTGGAACCGACACTGACGATCGGGCACGGCAAACCCGCGGCCCGCAGACGCTCGGCGCAGGCAACGGCCGCCTCCCGTTCCTGAACCGCGACCTTTTCGATTTCCGCCGTTGTCGTGCAGTCATAAGAAGCCCCGGCATGGGTCAGAACCCCTTTGAGTTCCACCCCTTTTTCATTGTGCAACAAACGACCGATCTCGATGAGCAACGGATCAT
>RPPU01000264.1 GCA_003819975.1 Desulfobacteraceae bacterium | reverse complement strand
TCGGTCCGTTCTGATCGTTTCAGCCGATCGATGGCTCAGTTCCCTTCCATAATGTTTTTTTGCTCCTGAAGCGCAGGATCAAAAAGGCATGAATTCCAAATTGTGCCTCCGTAATATAACGAAGGAAGACAAGGATTGCCGGATGAGTCCCATAATCATTTTGAAAAAAATAATCCAAGCCAGGAGTTTTCCATGAACTCAAAAGACCCATTGACCCAAGAAGAAGGCCGCTACCTTATCAAGGTGGCCCGGGCAACCATTGAAAAGGAATTGGCCGGAAAGGCGGATCCGAATTTGCCGGAACCGGCTCCGGCTTCCGCCAAGTTCGGCGAACCCCGCGGTACCTTTGTGACCTTGACCGTTAATCACGGTTTACGGGGCTGCATCGGCCATATTGTTCCCCAGGAAAGTCTGCTGGAGGGTGTAAAGATCAATGCCATTAATGCCGCTTTCCGGGATCCCCGTTTCTCTCCGCTGAGCAAGAAAGAGTTCGCGCAGATCAAGATAGAAGTCAGTATCCTGACCGAACCTGAAGCCCTAACCTATGCGAATGCCGACGATCTTTTAAAGAAGATCCGGCCCAATATCGACGGTTTGATCATTAAAAAAGGTTATCACCAGGCCACTTTTTTACCTCAGGTCTGGGACCAATTGCCGGATGCAAAAGTATTTTTAGAGCATCTGTGCATGAAAGCCGGTCTGAACGCGGATGAATGGAAAAAAGGGGCTTTGGAAGTGCAGGCTTACCAGGTGCAGGCGTTTGAGGAGGAATAACCCAGGTTCAAAGAGACGGATGACAAAAAGCTGTCATCCGGAGCGGATGACAAAAAGCTGTCATCCGGAGCGGATGACGAAAAGCTGTCATCCGGAGTTCATGGTTAATAGGTCAGACTCCGAAGATCGCGGATTGGCATAATTTAGGCTAAACTCGGAATAGCCCGGCCGGAGACTAAGGAATAAGGCCAATATGCTGTCTGACTCTCCTCAACGTATCCCTCAATATATTGAGGGGTCACCAAATGCTGAGGCAAACAGATCGTTTTTTTATTCTCTGCTATTCTCTTCTATCAATCTAATTCCCTGTTATTAATGACGATTCCATGCTTTTTGTTTTCATCGGTTTGATGGCAAGCCACTTGCAACAATTATTATTAGGGTGTTTATTTGTTATTTGAGTGGTTCCACCATTTTTGTCGCTTGATAACGCGACAGGCATTCAAAGCCGAAAAGTTTACGGAGCCATCAAGTTTGTTTTGCGTAATCGTTTGGTTATGGGTGCCTTCCAGGGGTTACCGATGAGGTGTAGCAATCATAGCAGGCAAGAATTCCTGATTTGTAACCGGCCAAGAGGTTGGCAAATTTTCCGAGCAGTTTCATTGTCGTATGAACAAAAAGTAATTTTTTATCGCGGTTGAATTTGATGAAAACATACTATCATTCACTGGTTATCGCCATTTTATTGTTGTTGATGTTTTCAGGATGCGCTCGCCTTCTGCCGTCGAGCAAGACAATAAGCCGATCGCCCTGGGAGGGTTTCAATGATGCCAAATTAGCTTATGAAAAAATAGTTCCTGGGGTAACCAATGTGGATGATTTGAAAAGACTTGGTTTTGACCCTTATTTAGTGCCAAATATCAAGATCATGAATGTCACAGAGATTATCAACCTATTTTTGCCGAATTCCTCTATTAAAATGGAGGATTTAGATCTCGGCCTTCTAAAATGCATTAATAGTAAGGATCGATGTACGGCTTACCAAGTTTCACCCAGCATAGTAAAGGTAAATCGAATAGGCAACTTCTGGCTGGATGCATTGTCATTCAAGCGCCATACAATAAATACCGGATGGGAATTCCGAGGGTTAATCACAATTGTTGATGATGTGGTTACTTACAGAGACCCGCCGGGAGGCCGCCCCTTAATATATACGGAGCAAATTGAAGTTAAGCCTTTAGGCCCGCTACAGGAGACCGGAGGCGTGATTACCTCCGGGTTGCAGAAAGTCTTTGGACTGCAGTAGCCAAAAAAGCCTTTCTTTGCGACAGTATGATTGTCATGAGAAACATTAAAACGATTTTACCTAATTTTACGGACATCTCGTGGATATCTCAAAAATTAAAATACAAATCATGCGACTACTAAAATGCGGTAAATTAACTCATTCTCCTTCAATGAATAACATTTTTGAGATATCCTCTACGAAAAAGGTCCATAAAAAAACCGCTCATAACAGAGCGGTTTTTTTATGGTTTTAAATTCTTTCCTCATGATTTCAATAGGGCGGTGGTGTCCGTAAGGTCAGCAAGGGGTATTTGGTACCAAATGTTAAGGGATCGCGTAAGGAGAAATCGACCCAGATGAAGGATATCTTTCGTCCGCCGCCCAGACCCGTGAGCCCGTTGATCAACGCATTGGGAACGGCCTGCAACGGATCGCTGTAATTGTCCCACCAGCGGCGGTCGCGCGGAAGATCGGGTTCAAGGGAAGCCGAATCGTAACCGATCTGGAACCCGAAATCACGATCCGCGTAAAAATCGATCCAAGCCTGGAAATCGTCGATCTGCTCCTGTTGATTGTTGAATCCCTGGCTGTCGTTAACGTAAATAATCGAATGATTGGCGTCGGCCGGCAGGTAATCCGTGTCATAGTGCTTGAGGAACAAACGCAGGTTGGCGTTGAAGCCTTTTACGGCCGTTTCCCACTTGTTGGCGGCTGCCTTGGTCACTTTACTGACCGTGGAACCGTTGGGATCGACGTTTTCATACCATTCGACATCTACGCCCATACCCTTGATGGAGGGGTATTCACTGACGTTTAAACGATGACCCATCATGCGCAGAAGCCTGGCTACGTCTTCCACTTTGTCGGCACTCGATGAGGTGTCGAAATTACCCGGTTCGATCTGAATAAAAACATCGTGTGTTGTGTCACTGAGGAAATCCCGAATTTGGGTATCGGTCAGATCCGTTTTTGAATCAAAAACATATTTCATGTTGGGCGCGAACACCGATTTGTCGCAACGGCAAGGCATTATGAAATTGTAGGTGTATCCGTAACCGCCGTCTTCGGGAAAGCTCCGCCATTCGGTTTGGGTTACGATCAGGACATGCATGGGTTTGGCGTTGCTGCCGACCCTGTCCGCAAATTTTTGAGCCGCCTGATTGAGATGGTCGGCCGTATCCATATTGTTCATGTTGCCGAGCGGGTGCTGGCGTTCGTGCGTTACGGTAAAATAAGGGTCGGTCAATCCGTAATAGGATTCGCGCAATCCGGCGTATTCGACTTGGGCCGCCCGGTTGACGACATTTTCAACCGTAATGTTATAGTTGTAAACGTTACCGGCATTCCAACTCAATCCTTCATGACGGCTGTTTTGTTGGTAGTTGCTGGAGAGCACGCGGACATAGCCGAATTCGCTGCCGCGGTTGTTGATGGTGAGAGAGTAATAACCGTTTTTGCCGTTGTATCTTTTGGTTTTGGTTTCCTTGATGATGGCGTCATCGTCGCCGTCCCCGTATTCCAGGGTATTGGAAATAGCCTGCACAAAGAGGCCGTTGACGCCGGCGCCTTGGGCGTTTTTAACATATCCGCGGATCGTCACGGTGCCGACAACGGCTTGAGGACCATTAAAAATCGAAAGAGCAGTATGGTTGCATGATTGGATCGAGCCGGCCAAGGTATTCGGGGCGCTAAAACCCAGAACCAGTAAACCGGTCATCATGCAAATTCCTAAAAAACGATACTTGTTTCTCATTTTTACCTCCCTGTAGTTGAATGATCATCTATAAGCGATAGGATTTTTCAAATATATATTTATATTGTTTATGTCAAGGCAATTACCCCCCCTTCTAATAATTGTAATGGCCCAACAGTACGCAAGAAATATGCCTGAAAATGATAAAATTTTGTGTGGATAACGCATTAATATTGCGGCCTTTTTATGGGCTCTGAGTCTTTCGTGTTTTACAATGTGCAATTTAACTCCCATGCGCATGGGAAAAGCGGGCAATTATTTGCACGTTCAGAGTGGTGGTAAGGTGTTTGGCAGAGGGTTTAATTTATCTGGCGATCAAGGAGAAAATGAATACTATTAAAAGAGGGTAAAATCGGATCGGATTGCAATGAATGCCATAATGCTCCAATGGCTAAATGATTTTTTGATCATAATCTTTTGAATGAGAGCTGACAATGTCGTCCAGCCGTTCGTCAATCCATTACCCGGCCGTGGACGAATGACCAGTGGCGGAACTTTTTGGGCAGATGGCTGCCCATCATGCCGAGGATGAGCGATAGGGTCAAGAGCGGGGCCGCCAGACCGGGTCGCAAACGAATCAGACCGAATAGTCCGATGTGGATAAGCCCCAGGACACCGCTGCCCTGGTAAAACCAGTGGCGGCAATGGTAAACTTCCGAGGCGATGAGTCCGCAGCCGGTGGCGATAACCAGGTTATTCCATAAAATGAGCCGCGAAAAGGCGACCCCAAAAAACGCCCCGCCGAAGACAATGCCAATCATGGCGACATGAGCAGTGCGCAGAATGATATCAGCTACGCGGGTCCAGGCGGGACGTTTGGTTTTTTTCTCTTGAATGGCAATGGTGCAGTCAGTCATGATAACGGGACATGCTCGGTTAGCCTATTGATTATTAAGAAATATAATCCAAAAGATAATTGTTTTCAAGTTTTATTTTTTTTCAGCCATTCAATCGACCCGAAATTCATAGTCGGTATTCCGATTTTGAACCTTGTTTTTAGACGGCGGCTGCTTAATCTCAAAGTGACTCGCTTAATCTTTCGCCGATGGGGCGATCAGGGCTGAACGGATTGAAAGCCGGGTCTTGGCAATCTTGGAAAGAGCAAAAGTTTTTTTTCGGCCGGCTCTGAATCTGCCTCAACAACTTAATAGCAAAAGCAGCAACAAATAAATCAGAAATCATTTGCAAACCGGTCCAATGCATGCTACAATGCCGCTACCAAATCAAAAAAATCGAATAAATACACCCCTGGTGCAGGCAAGTTTGTGTTCCAAGGTTCCTTGGACTGCAAGAAAACACAAATACGTTATGCAGGTGTTATCGCGCATGCCTGAAGAAAGCACCGCTAATGACCGGCTGAGGCATGTGCTTTGTTCCGGCATGATGAAATTCATTTTTTCTATTAAGGGCCGGATGATTTCAGTCATCCCCATAACAAACATCTAACCTACTGTAGGAGGCAACAACATGAATTTTAAGTCTAAAACAAAACCACGGCTATTCTTGTTTTTATTTCTTGTTTGTTTGTGGACCATTACAATCCAGGCCGACCAACCTTGCGGAAATGTCGCGGAGATCCCTTTGCTGGCCGGTCAGACTATCGATGTCGGATTTATGACTGTGTCCAATAATCAAAACTCTTTGATTATTGTTTATCATGCCGAAAACGGGTGGACCATAACCGAAACTCATTTGGCGGTGGCGACCAGTCTGGCCGGCATCCCGCAAACAAAAAAGGGCAATCCCATCCCGGGGCAATTCCCCTATTATACTTCCCACAGCCCCGGTGTCACCGAAGTAGTCCATGTCGTTAATTCGAATGCCTGGCCAACCGGTACCCGGTTGTACATTGCGGCGCATGCAGTGGTCGTTTCGGGCGGTTCCAATGAAACAGCCTGGGGCGACGGTCTTGATTTTCCCGGTAATAATTGGGCCACTTATTTTAACTATGATGTCCAACCTTGTATATTTAGTCCGGGAATTTTGCAATTCGGAAACGCAGTTTATACGGTCGATGAAAGCGGCGTAAAAGCCTTCATTGAAATCGTGCGGACCGACGGCAGCGACGGAACGGTTTCGGTGGATTTTAACACGAGCGACCAGACCGCGACCGCCGGGTCGGATTATGTGCCGGTCAGCACAACCCTTGTCTTTGCTCCGGGTGAAACCTCCAGGATCGTGGAAATACCGATTCTGGACGATTTGGCCGTGGAGGGCAATGAAACACTCGACCTGGTGCTTTCCAATGTGGTCGGCGCCACATTAGGTGATCAGAATTCCGCGGTATTGACGATCCGGGATAATGATACGCTTCCTCCTTCGCCCGGTATTTTACGGTTGAGCGATACCCAATATTTTTTTAATGAAAAAGACTTCGATCAAACCATTTATATAACCGTGATCCGGACCGACGGCAGCGACGGCGAGGTCTCCGTGAAGTACACGATCACGGAAGATACGGCCTGGGAGACCATTGACTATGACGGCGATTTTTCCGGTACGCTTGTCTTTGCCGATGGAGAAACCGAAAAAACCATTGAATTGACTTTGATCGGCGATAATCTAAAGGAGCTGAATGAAATTTTTTCAGTTTCCCTTTCCAATGTAGTCGGCGCCGTTCTCGGAGAACCGTACGAAGCGACGGCCACAATAAAGGATGATGACGGAATCATTCCGGAATAAGACATGTTCATAGAGTAAAAAAAAGGGAGCGGGTATATAAACCCGCTCCCTTTACTTTATCCGATCGGCATCAAGAGCTGATATATTATTCGAATTGT
>RPPU01000263.1 GCA_003819975.1 Desulfobacteraceae bacterium | reverse complement strand
GTGTTTGGGATTGCGTTCGATTCCGGCGCGAATGCGGTCGATAATGATCTTGAATTCTTTATTGTCATAGTCCTTTGTCAATACGGCGGGATCTTTTTCCGCTTTCACGCCCCAATGCACCAGCAAAGTAGCGTCGCCGCCGTCATCCACGATCAGATCCGGACCACTGCTGTCGGGCCAGGTCAGGGCCAATTCCGTACACCACCAATACTCCTCCAGGCTTTCACCTTTCCAGGCAAAGACGGCGGCTGTACCGGCTTGGGCAATGGCGGCCGCGGCATGGTCTTGGGTGGAAAAAATATTGCAGGAGGCCCAGCGGATATCGGCGCCGAGTTCTTTAAGGGTCTCGATCAGCATGGCGGTCTGAATGGTCATATGCAGGCTGCCGGCGACCTTGAGGCCTTTTAAGGGTTTTTGCGGGCCGTACTTGGCGCGGATCGCCATGAGCCCGGGCATTTCGGTTTCGGCCAGTTTCAATTCCTTGCGGCCCCATTCGGCCAGGCCGATATCGGCGACCTTGTAAGGCAGGGAAAGATTCAAGTCGGGAGTAGTGCTTTTATATTTGCTTTCGTTTTTGGACATAATATTCTCCTTTATATTCATTTAGGTTTAAAAACAGGTTCACGGTTCATGAAGACGGATGATGAGGAACATCATCCGGGGTTCACGGTTTTTTTGATTCAGGTTTTTTCGGAGGAAAGAACGCCGTTTCTTTTCTCTTCAACCGTGAACCGTGAACTTTGAACCTTGAACCCGGTTCTTATTTTTTTATTGCCCGAATCAGAAAAGCTTTCAAGCCGTTTTTCAACGGAATCTCCAATGTGTTTTCCAGAATAAAGCCTTGGTGTTGTAAAGTCCGGGTCAGCATCTCCGGATCGAAACCGAGCCAGCGGTCGCCGAAGCGGGTGCGCAAGGTTTCATCCTGATGGGCGTACAAATCCATGATCAGGAGCGATCCGGACGGTTTCAGAACGCGAGCCGCTTCGACCAGTCCCTGAGCCGGGTCAAGCAGATGATGCAGAGCCATGTTGAACACGGCGCAATCGGTTTCTGCTTCACGCAAAGGGAGATGTTCGAGTTCGCCCAGGCGAAGCTCGATAACGGCTTCAGCAGGGTTTGCGGCAAACCGATTGCGGGCTTGAGTCAGCATTTGGGCGGAACGGTCCACGCCGATGACCCGGCCGGCTTTTTTCAGCAGCATCGGCAGCAGATCGCCGCAGCCGCAGCCCAGGTCGGCGGCCGTGGCGCAGGCCGGCATGACCGCAACAATGCGTTCATCCAGACCGGAATCGCCTATAAGTTCCTTTTTCAATTCGCCCCATTTACCGGCAATGGCGTCGAAAAAATTTCGGCTTTCTCGGCCGCGTTCCTCGCGTACGGCTTGGGCGGCATCGAGGTCGCGGCTGTAGGTTTCCCGGATTTTGAAGTTTTCGGCAAGGCTTTTCACCAACAAACCGGCAATCCCTTCGGTATTGGCGGAATAAAAAGTCCAGAGTCCGTTGCGGCGGGCAGTCAACAGCCCTGATTCGGTCAGGATTTTTAAGTGCCGGGAGATCCGAGATTGGCCCATGCCCAAGGTTTCGACGATTTCATTCACATTCAATTCATAAGTCCGGGCAATATTTATGATGCGCAAGCGGGTCTCATCTGCTAGGGCTTTAAAGTATTGGACTGGATTTAGAGAATTTTGAGCATTCATTTGTATCACTATATCAAGATATATTGATATAGTCAAGTTTTTTTGATCCATAAAAACATTGGATCAAAAAAACTAAAAATCAGACAAGAATTGCCCGTGCATTCAGGTTCGGCAATTTTATTGGCGAAAATTAAGGGTTAATGAGGGTGTCTATTTTTTCCGGAAGCGTTCGATGATGAGGGAAAGAAAAAAACCGGCCGCAGCCACCATGATAATGGAAGCCCCGGAGGTAAGGTTAAAGGCAAAGGAGAGCCATAGGCCGCTCAGCGTAAAGATCAGGTTCAGCACGATGGAATAAATCATCATGCTCAATAAGGAGTTGGCATATTTCTCGGCCATAAAAGGCGGAATGGTCAGGAGGGCAATGACCAGGATCAGGCCCACGACCTGGATGATCATGACAATGGAGAGGGCAATCAGGCCGATCAGCACCAAATACAAAGTCTGCACCGGAAGACCACGCACCCGGGCGAATTCTTCATCATAGGAAAGGGAGACCAAGGCATTATAAGAAAAACCGATGGCGGCGATGATCAAGAGATTCAGACCGAGCATGAGCCAAAGATCGGAACGGGGCACGGTCAAAATACTGCCGAAAAGAAAACTCATGAGATCCGGATGGTAGCCGGGCGTGAGGTCCAAGAGGATGATACCCAAAGCCATACCGATGGCCCAGATCACACCGATGATGGTGTCGCTGCGTTCTTTGGCTTTGAGGGTTACCAGGGCCATGATGAGACCTGCGGCCAGGGCGAAACCGCTGATGCCCAGGATAAAAGGAAAACCGAAAAAGAAAGCCAGGCCGATGCCGCCGTAAGCAGCGTGAGCGATGCCGCCGGAAAGAAAGACAATGCGGTTGACCACCACCAGGGTGCCGATGATGCCGCACAGCACAGCGGCGAGCAATCCGGCCAAAAGGGCATTGCGCATGAATTCGAATTGCAGAGCTTCGAGCATATCAGTCCTCGTGGTGATGATGAAAAACCCGGTGGGGCAGGCCGTGGGCGATCATGTCCACCGGGCATTGATAAGCCATCCCGATCATTTCAGGGGTCACTTCCGGGGCATTGTGAAAAATCACCTGGCGGTTGACGCAGGCCACGGAACGGATATAACTGGAGAGGGCCATGACATCATGCGTGACCACCACGATTGTGACGGATTGATTCAGTTTTTGCAGAAAATCATAAAAGTCGCTCTGGCCCTTGGTATCCACGTTGGACGTGGGTTCGTCCAGGAGCAGGAGTTCCGGTTCGGTCACCAGAGCACGGGCCACCAGCACCCGCTGGCGCTGGCCGCCGGAGAGTTCGTTGAAACGCCGTTTGCGGAAATCGGCCACCTCGAGTTGTTCCAAGGCCTGCAAGGCCGCGGCTTTGTCTTGTTTGGAAAAACGGCGCCAGCCCCGATATTTTTTCATACGGCCCATGAGCACGATATTAAGAACCGAAACCGGAAATGCTTTGTTCAAATGAATTTCCTGGGGCACATAACCGATGCGCGGGGCTGCTTCGCGGGGCGGCAGGCCGAAAATACGGATGGAGCCCTGATCAGGCGCAAGCAGTCCCAAGATCAGCCTCAGTAAAGTGGTTTTCCCGCCGCCATTGGGGCCGATCATAGCCAGAAACTCGCGGGCCTGAATGGTCAGATCGACTGCGCTCAGGATCGGGCTGCCGTTATAGGAAAAAGAGAGGTCCTTGATTTCAATGACGGGACCTTGCATGGGTACCTCGAAACAGTCAGAATTTTTTCATCACCGAGACACTAAGACGCAAAGTTGAAAGAATTTAAAAAATCTTAGAGTCTTGGAGTCTTTGTGGTTAAGGATTTTTGGAACCTTTCCAGGGTACTGCCCTTAATGTAAAGTTGCTTTGAACTGGGCAGCAATGGTTCTCAGATTTTTTTCCCAATTTTCATCCAGGGCGCCGGCGAAAATCAGCTTGGCGCCGATCTCGTCGGCAATGAACCGGGCGCTCTTAGCCGAGAATTCTGGTTGAGCAAAAATTACGTCTATTTTTTCTTTTTTAGCTTCGGCGACCAATTTCCAGACTTGGGCGGCTTTGGGCTCTTTGCCTGCGACTTCGATCGGAATTTGGATCAAACCGTAATCTTGACAGAAATAACCCCAAGTGGGGTGAAAGACCATGATTCTTTTACCCTGGGTCTGTTTGAAAAGTCCGGTCAAATCTTGGTCTAATTTTTCCAATTCCGTGATGAAATTCTGATAGTTATGTTTGAATTCATCAGCGTGCTGCGGCAACACGGCGATAAGACCTTGCAGGATATGGTCGGCTTGGATTTTTACCAGCCGGGGTGAAAGCCAGATATGCGGGTCCAGGGCCTCATCCGCATGTTTCCCATTATTCGACGCATGGTCGGACATGGTCATTTTAACGATGTTCGCTTCCGTATGAATCATTGCCATTTTGGGATTGACGGCTACAAGCTTAGGCAGCCAGGCGTTTTCAAAAGGAACCCCAATGGCAAAATAGGCTTTAGCGCGGCTGAGTTCAGCCATTTGTTGGGCTTTAGGCTCGTAATTGTGGGGGTTGTCGCCGGGTCGGACCATGGGAAGCGCTTCCACATATTTACCCCCGATTTTTTCAACAAAATATTTTTGCGGCACAATGCTGACAAAGACCTTTGTTTTTTTATCGGTTCCGGCCGCAAAAGCAGGCAGAACGAGAAACAATAGGGTTAAGATCCCGAGTGAAACCAATAAGAATCGGCAACGTGACATGAAAATCCTCCCAGGAAAAATGCATAATGTTGTTTTATCAATTTCTTGCAGGAGAGGCAAGTGTTTTGCTGAACGAATAAGCCGTTCGGAATTCAATGCATTTGGGCGGCATTGCTATGAATTCAGCCTTTTTTTCTTGACCAAAACCGGTTTTTTATGATCTACCCTATGCCCATGGGTGAGGGACGCATAAGAAGATCGGGATTAAAAAGGGCATTTTTTTTAGGGTTGTTTTTATTTCCCATTTTGTCGGGACAGAGTTTCGCAGCGGGACCCTTCCAAAAAGAGATTGGAAAATTGAATGGAGCGCTGGAATCGCGCTTTAAGCAATACGGCTGGACCGATATCAGGCCGGAGGACATAGAATGGGAATCGCATCGTACAACGCCGGGTAAAAATCCGCTTATGTTCGCTCAATTCGGCAACGAGGGTAATGAGTGTATTTTGTTTCTGGGAGCGGTTCACGGCGATGAGTTTCCGACGGTCTATCTGCTTTTTAAGCTGGCCTTTTATCTTAAGGAAAATCCAACGGTTTTTCAAAATAAATGCATTGTTATCGCTCCGCTGATCAATCCGGACGGTTTTTTTGCCAATCCGCCCACCCGGATTAACGGCAATGGCGTGGATGTAAACCGGAATTTGCCCACAAAAGACTGGAACGCCAAGGCTCTGAGCGCGTGGAAGGGGAAGAACCGGGGAAACAAACGTTATTATCCGGGCCGCGGGCCGGGTCCGAGCAGGAAACCCTGTTTCAGATTGCCTTGATCAAAAGGTTCAAACCTAAAAAAATTCTGAGTGTGCATTCCCCGCTCGGGTTCTACGATTTTGACGGACCATCCGTTGATCTGGATTCGATTGAAAAATGGCTGGACAGCATCAGTCGGGAAACCAATCATCCTTGGGAAAAATTCGGATATTTTCCGGGATCGCTCGGCAATTATGCCGGGCATGAACGGGGTATTTTCACCCTGACCCTGGAACTCCCTTCATCCGATCCGCGCTTGGGCCCGATCTACTTCCAAAAATTTCAACCCGCTTTCCTGAAGTTCGTCGAATTATCCATTAAAAAATGAAAAGCCCCGGAAAAAATTTCCGGGGCTTTTGGTTTTTAAATCGCGGCCGACCCGCGCGCAAAGCGACAACCCGCAGGCCTATGGTTTTAAGGTGGTCTTCCTTGAAAAGGCTTGCCGGCTTTTTTCGTCCCGACAGAAGCCATCCAAGATGCGCCGGTTACGACCAGGCGAGGTCAAAGCGATCCAAGTTCATGACCTTGGTCCAGGCCGCCGTGAAGTCACGGACAAACTTCTGCTGCGCATCCGCGCTTGCGTAGACTTCCGCCAGAGCCCGGAGCTGGGAGTTGGAACCGAAGATAAGATCGACCCGCGTAGCGGTCCATTTGACTGCGCCGGTCTTGCGATCGCGCCCTTCAAACACGTCTTTGGCGTCCGATATCGGCTTCCATTCCGTTGCCATGTCGAGCAGGTTCACGAAGAAGTCGTTGGTCAGCGTTTCCGGCTTCCGGGTAAAAACGCCGTGCCGGGTCTGCCCGAAGTTCGTGTTCAGCACGCGCATCCCGCCGATAAGCACCGTCATCTCCGGAGCAGTCAAGGTTAGGAGTTGCGCCCGGTCCACCAGCCGTTCCTCGGCCGATACGGCGTATTGGGTTTTGAGGTAGTTGCGGAATCCGTCCGCGACCGGTTCGAGCACGGCGAAGGACGCCACGTCGGTTTGCTCCTGCGACGCATCCATGCGTCCCGGCGCAAAGGGAATTGTCACATCGTGACCGGCGTTTTTGGCGGCTTGCTCGACGCCCGCGCAACCGGCTAAAATAATCAAGTCGGCCAGCGAGATTTTTTTGTTGCCGGAGGCTGCGCGGTTGAATGCGCTCCGGATTTCTTCAAGCGTGTTCAGTGTTTTCGCCAAATCGGCCGGCTGGTTGACTTCCCAATCCTTTTGCGGCGCCAGGCGGATGCGGGCGCCGTTGGCGCCGCCGCGCTTGTCCGAGCCGCGGAAGGTAAAGGCCGAGGCCCAAGCGGTCGAGACCAGTTGGGATAGGGACAGCCCCGATGCCAGGATCTTAGCCTTAAGGGAGGCCATGTCCTGCGCATCGATCAACTTGTGAT
>RPPU01000262.1 GCA_003819975.1 Desulfobacteraceae bacterium | reverse complement strand
CGATCAGAAAAATCCTGGTTTTATAACGATCGGCAAAATAGCCGGTTGGGGGTTGGATAACAAATGATAAAACACCGGTAAAAGCCGTAATAAACCCGATCTGGAATAATGATAGCGATAGATTCTCTGCAAAACGAGGCAATAAGGGCTTTATGAAAGAGGAAAAAAAATCACCAATGGCATGAATCAAGGTTAGGGCCAAAATGATTTTAAAATTGACTTTAAAATTATCATCTAATTTATCTGCAAAAGCCATGGGGTTTCAGCCTTTCTATCGGATCCTTTTTAGACTCGCGGGTGAGTTAAATCCTTCCGGGCATGATAAGTCAAGCGCATATTTTTATCAGAGCTTAAAAAAATGGAATATGATTTGACATGAAAGGAAATATTCGATTATATATTTCATTTAATCAAGCTGTTTTAACCTAATTTCTTTAGTCATAGAGGTAATTTTTATGCCAAGACCCTCTTGGAACGAATATTTCATGGATATCACCAAACTGGTCGCCCTGCGCTCCACCTGTATGCGGCGCAAGGTGGGCGCCGTCTTGGTAAAAGATAAAAGAATTCTGGCCAGCGGTTATAATGGCGCGCCTTCAGGGTTAAGACATTGCGAGGAAGTCGGCTGTTTGAGAAAAGATTCGGCTATCCCCTCCGGGACCCGCCAGGAACTTTGCCGCGGATTGCACGCCGAACAAAACGTGATTTTGCAGGCGGCTTATCATGGAATTTCCATTCAGGGTTCCGATCTTTTTTGCACCACCAAGCCCTGCGTGATTTGTTCCAAAATGCTTATTAATGCCGGTATTAAGCGGATTTTTTTTGAACAAGGCTATGACGACCCCCTTTCCGAAGAAATGCTGCAAGAAGCAGGTATCGAACTGACGAGGTTAAGCTTATGAGATGTCCCTATTGTACCGACTTGGAAAATAAGGTGATCGATTCACGTCTCAGCAAAGACGGCCGCACCATCCGGAGGAGGCGCGAATGCCTCAAATGCGAACGCCGTTTCACCACCTATGAAAAGCTGGAAGAAGTCCTGCCCATGATCGTTAAAAAAGACGGCCGAAGGGAGCCGTTCAGTCGGGACAAGATCATCGAGGGCATTAAGAAAGCTTGCCAAAAACGTCCCGTAAGCGTCACCAAAATCGAAGAATTCGTGGATTCGGTCGAGTTTCATTTTCAGGAGCTGGGTAAAAAAGAGGTTGAAAGCACCGAGATCGGCGAAATGGTCATCAACAGCCTCAAAGAATGGGATGAAGTGGCTTATGTGCGTTTTGCCTCGGTGTACCGCCAATTTCGCGACATCAACGAATTCATGAACGAGTTGGAAGGGATTCTCAAGGCCAGGAAAGAGACAGGGGAATAGGTATTAAGGTTCCAGGTTCACGGAGACGGATGACGAGAAGCTGTCATCCGGGGTTCACGGTTAAGAAAAATCACAGGATTATTCATACATCAATAGGATCTGTCCCAAGACCCTAGCCCCAAGACTCTAAACCCTAAACCAGAGACTAACTTCTATGCCCACTCAAGACGAAAAATTCATGCGTCAAGCTTTGAACCTGGCCAAAAAAGGTTTGGGCCGCACATCGCCCAATCCCGCGGTTGGGGCAATGATTGTGCGCGCGGGAAAAGCGATCGCCAAGGGTTATCATAAAAAGGCCGGCGGACCGCATGCGGAAGTTGAGGCAATAAAAGCCATGCCCGGCAAAGTCCTGAAGAACGATACCCTCTATGTAACCCTGGAACCCTGCAATCATGTCGGCAAAACGCCGCCTTGCACGCAAGCCATTCTCCAAGCCGGGATTAAAAAAGTGGTCATTGGCATGCCGGACCCTAACCCTAAAGTCAAAGGCGGGGGCAGTGTCTTTCTCAAATCCAAGGGGGTCAGCGTTAAGGTCGGGGTTCTGGAAGCCGAATGCCGCAAACTCAATGAAGCCTTTATCAAATTCATCACCACGGGCCGGCCTTTTGTTATGGCTAAATCAGCCTTGACCCTGGACGGCTGGAGTGCCGCAGCCAACGGCGATTCGCAATGGGTCAGCAACGAGCTTTCGCGGGCGTTTGTGCACGGCTTGCGCGACCAAGCGGACGCCATCATGGTCGGCGTGGGTACGGTTTTAAAAGATGACCCGGCTTTGACGACCCGTTTGGCTCATAAAAAGGGCCGGGATCCGATTCGGATTATTTTGGACACGCAATTTCAGATTCAGGAAACAGCCAAGGTGTTGAACCCGGATTCATCGGCCAAGACCATTGTGGTGATCGGCGATCAGACCGTGATCAATAAGGCTAAAGTAGAAGCTTTGGCAAAATTAAACGCCGAAGTTTTGATTTGCCCGCAAAAAACAGGACACCTGGACTTGGTTGCGCTCATGCCGCTGCTGGGAAAACAATCCATTACCTCGATTATTCTGGAAGGCGGCGCGGCCGTGATGGGCAACATGATCCGGCAGCAGTTGGTGGACAAGTTCTATATCTTCAAAGCGCCCAAACTCCTCTCCGGTAACGACGGCATCCCCATGGCCTACGGCTTAGGCGCCAAGCAGATGGATCAAGCGCTGAAGTTGAAAGATGTTCAAATAAAGTGGTTCCAGGACGACATTCTGGTCATGGGTTATCCGGTTTACGTTTAGCAGTTTAGACGGTAGGCGTTTAGGCTATAGGAAGAATTAAGAGAACCCGACTCGTCCAGTCCGCAACAGCTTTTAAGCATCTGAAAAGTTGTTGGAGGTGGGATTTGGCTGCTGTTCTTTTGGCCGTCATTCCGGTATGAATTGAGCGGGAATCCGGATTTCTGACAGGATAAACGGGATTTACCGGATCCCAACAATTTTATCTAAAAATTTTCAGACCTATTTGCAACTCTAAAAATATGATATAATTCATTTATGGAAAAACACGTTTACATTGAGACGACTGTGGTGAGTTATTTCACCGCCAAACCAAGTCGAGACATCATGATTGCCGGGCATCAGGAGGCAACACGTGAACTATGGGCTAAACTTTCAACAAAATATAAGGCTTATGTATCAGCCCTTGTATATCAAGAAGCAGGCAAGGGTAACCCGGAGCAAGCCAAAATGAGAATTGCGGTTATTGCCGAATTTCCCATGCTTGATATTGACGACGAGACTCGATCTCTTGCCGAGAAAATTATCGCTAAAAAAGGAATCCCAACCGAATATCCGGAAGATGCCCTCCATATTGCTGTTGCGGCGGTTAATGGGATAGAAGTAATTATCACATGGAATTTCGCCCATCTTAATAATCCTTTCACCCGTAAAAAAGTGAGAAAGATCGTCGAAGCCGAGGGTTATGGCTGCCCGGAGATTTGTTCACCCGAAGAGCTTTTGGAGGTTGAAAAATGAAAGATCCGATAGTTGCGGAAGTACGAAAATACCGAAAGGAACACACCCGGAAATTTAACGGTGAATTATCAAAAATCTGCGCAGATTTGCGTCGCGTTCAAGAAAAATCCGGGCACGTCATTGTTCGTCTTGCGTCTAAAAAAGTGGCATCCACAATCCAATCCACTAAGCCGTCACGGCAGAGCCGCGGGCATTAACCTCGACCGGCAGGATGTCAGAATTTGGATTCGGGTTCTAAAAATCGCCTAACAACCTATAACCTATAGTCTTCAGCCTATCAACCAGATTTTTAATTTTTCTTGACCGCATTCAGCCGGGTGATATGCTGGCTTTCCTTTCAAGGGGGGTCTTATAGTAGACGTAAGCATCTCTCAGAACAATCGAAAATGGATTAAAAGAAAAATGGTTTTTGATTTCATTTATTTGGAGTGGGAGCTTTTTCATGTTGAAGCCGCTATTTAGAGAGTTTAAAATACGATTCAAAGGGGTTTGACACCAGGAAGAAATCAGATTCAAACCCCATAGGCAAAAACGCGAAGCGGTTTAGTCCAATCCCGCCAAGAGCGGGATATGCTGAATCCCGTTGCGCGTTCAGTCAGTATACAATCTTAATCGTTAGCATCAAGGAAGAAACGTGAACGATCGCTATGTTTCTGGCATCCCAAAGGACGCAGTTGAAAAGACTGTCTCTGAATACAAAAGAGAAGGAGATGCTATTTGGCCAAAAAAGACTGAATGCTTGTTCAATGGCGAGATTGTTGGCGAGCGATTTTACGAAACGGGTGGAGTTTTAGTAATCGAACGTCCCATGAAGTACGGAAAAACACATGGAGTCGAATACTATTGGAATCAAGATGGAACATTATATTGTGCTGAACCTTATGAAAATGGTCTTCCGCATGGCACCGCAGCCCAATGGGATGATGATGGGAATTTAATTGGTACATATACGTTAGCCCACGGGACCGGTTATGATTTATGGCGCACTATCAATGAAAATGGGGATATTCTGATTTCTGAAATTCACAGTATGAAAGGTGGTGTCCCACATGGCTTTGAGTGGTGGGTGAATGAGGACCAAGAGTCAGTCTTTATTGAAAAACACTGGTCTGAGGGAAAGCTGCATGGAATAGAACGGCAATGGGAATCTGAAGGCAAATTATCCGAGGGGTGGCCTAAATATTGGATAAATAATGTTGAAGTTACGAAAAATGAATACGTGAAAGCGTCAAAGAAAGATAGCCGACTACCAGTATATTTAGAGATAGATCAGGAATCGAAAAGGACGTTTCCAGTAGAAATTCAAAGAATTATGGGGAAATGCTAACCCGTTCGTTAGGCTTCATATGTCATCGATCAAAAAAAATCGCGGTGCCCTGTTGCAGGGCCTAATTATTAACATGAAGGGGTATCTCTGCTACCTTTTACTTTACCTTCTTTTCAACGTTATCTGGAGGTTTGGTGCCACAGTCGAGCGCAGGCTCGCGTCCATTGGATACAGGAGTTGGGATGACACGGTGGCGATTTGGTCCGTGTTAGCAATAATCTTGAACCTGATTATTATGAAACGCTTCGCCGTCCGCATGTTCTCTAATCCGATTCTAAGCTTGACAGCTTATTGCATGCTTTGCTTTCTGCTCGGTTGTGCTTGGTTTTGGTTAAGCGTCATACCAGGGTTTGTCTTGTTCGTGATGACAGGTGGTATTCCGACCTAGCTATCGCGTGATGTCGAAAGCGAAGATAACTATACGCATCACTTGACTGCGATTCCGCCACTATAGCTTAGGGTCGGACAAAGATAACAAATTGAAATTTTACCATAATCGTTGAAGGTTGGGCTTCTTTTTGGTCTTAGAGGGGCATTTAATGGCATCAAGTGGGCCTTTTAAGAAAAAATTATTGATAAGTAATACAATGTAAAAACTTGGAATACAGGCTAAAGACCGAGAAATGGTTGAAGCCAATGGAAGATACCAGAAAAGAACCGTCGATTTCTTATAAGCTCATTTTTACCCCTGAAAATGGCGATCTAAGGTCGAAAAATATATATTTTCGGGATGATATTTCTTGAATATCAATAAGATAGCTTGGTGCGACCCCGATTAGGCGTATAAATCGGCCGCCTCTGAGCTCAGTCGTTATGAATTCAAATATGAAAAAAGCAATAATTACAATTCTTATGGTGCTCCTGCCGCTCTGGGCCGTGGCAGCAAATATCGATTTTGATCAGTACAAAGAAAAGAATATTTTTAAAGGTAAACCAGCAAAACCTAATCTTACGACCCACAAAGAAGCGCGAAGATATAGAACAGCCATTAGAGAACAAGCAAAAGAGGGTCCTAATTTCGCTGGACGGTTTACAATTATAGAAATCGGCTGCGGCACATCGTGTGTCAGCATTGCCGTGGTTAACGCAGAAACAGGCGAAGTATATTTACCGAGAAATCCTAATCTCATAACCTGGGGTGGCTGGTGGCACGATCTATACGGGCCAGAGTTCAAGCTTAACAGCAGGTTACTGATTGTATACGGTCAGGTTAATAGTGACGATGTACCGTATGGCATTTCATATTATGAATGGCAAGGCAAAGACTTCAAATTAATTCATTTCGAGCAACAGGACAGAGGCAAACCGCCCGAATGAATGAGACAAAGAAATATAAATGCATAACAAGACTAATTCAGCCGACGCAAAAAACCGCGCGGCTGATTAGAGGCGATAGGTCTCAATCCCCATCAGGAGATCATTCATGACAGGAGAGATTGAAGTAAAAAAGATCGAAGCATTGCTCAAACTCAAGTTTGATAAACAAGGTGCCAACTTTATCAATTAAGCCCAGGGGTATTTTAAATTCAAATGGCGCTGGAGAGATTATCTGTCTTGCCTATTACTCCTCATTCTTTTATTTGGAGTAAATCCTTTTGGTGATCGCTCTAATCGCCCGCTTCTTTATAGAAATATTTAGATACCGGGTGCCGACTCAGGAGGTTCAGAAATGCCGATACTAAAACATTGTTCAATGGTATTGATCCTGTCCGCTTTTATCGGTTGCATTGGGACAAGCAATACGAGCGGGATTACCACCCATCCATTATCTGAAGAATTTTCCAATCCTCAAAGAGTGACCATTCTGGGTTATAGCGATCATGCCATGGAGCCGGCGCTCAGCCGGGATGGACGATATCTT
>RPPU01000261.1 GCA_003819975.1 Desulfobacteraceae bacterium | reverse complement strand
GTCGGTATAGGCGATGCCCGGAATGCCGGCCAACGCGGACCGGTCGGTCAGGGCTTGCAGGAGTTCGAGGATCGTGATTTCACCCTCGCCGATTACAATCGCATCGGCTTTGGTTTTACGGATGTAAAATTCGGGTTGGGGCGAAGGGCCGTGGCCGCCGATGATGAAGAAAGGTCTGTGTTTGGAACGATTGACGGCTTCCGCAATGGAGAGCAGTTTACGGTACTGGTAATAACCGGCGATGACGCTGACTCCGGCTGCGTCGAAACGATTTTGGTCCAGAAAGCGGGTTAGGTGTTCTTCGGGATAATGGTGCAGGTCCTGACTGTAGATCGTTACTTCGTGCCCGGCCTTGCGCAGCACGGCCGCGATATAGCCCATGCCCTGGGGGAACCAGTGGATGTGGGAACCGTTGTCGTAGATGATGAGCAGGATTTTCATGGAAGTTGTATGATATATGGTTTGAGGTTTCCGGATTCCTTTTTCAAACGGCAACTAACAGCTTCCGGGCTCTAACAGCAAGCGCCTTGGCGATAAAATTTATACGGGGTCGATTAAGATGTTTCGGGCGCTTATAATCTGCCAGCGTCGCGCTTGCTGATCTTCCGATAGTGTTCATTGCAATAAGAGAGTTGCCGTTTGAAAAAGAAATCCGGAAACCTCAGCATAGTAAAAATGGAGAATGTTATTTTGAGACGATTTTTAACTTCGTGCCTTAGAGGCTTTGTGGTTAAGTTTTACGGCTTTTCGATAAACGCGATTGCATGGGAATAAGGCAGAGTCCGGATCCTCACGTCGCAATCCTTGAAATATTCGTCCACGGCTTTATTGGCGCCGGCAAAAGCGCCGTAATCGTCGAGAATGACGATTCCGCCCCGGACCACTTGCGGGTAAAAAGATTCGAGCGCCGCGGCCGTGGGTTCGTACAGGTCGACATCGATATGAAGCAAAGCGATCTTGAGGTGCGGATTGGCGGTCCGGTAAGCGGGAACGGTTTGCAAAATATCGCCCGCCACCAAGTCGATGTTTTCATATAAGTGCAGCCGGGTCAGGAGATCGATTAATTCTTCCCGGTTGATGCTGCGGCTGCCGGCCTCGCGGATAAACTGTTCCCGTTTTTTTTTGTCGGGCTCGAAAGCCGTTTCGGGAAATTCGGCAAAAGTGTCGAAGGCAACTATCTTTTTACTGAACGCATTCCCGAATAGCGACCGGAATTTGATCCAACGACTTAACGAGGCGCCTTTGAATACGCCCAATTCCACAATCTCTCCGGACAAGTCGAGGACGCGGCAATACAACTCCAAATGGGTGGCGAACTTGCTGATGCGTTGCACGCCGGCGGTCAGGTAAAAACCGTTTTCATATTCAAAATGACGGGTTAGGTCGAACATAAATGTGCACCTCGATCAAGAATATCGGCGCCTAATCCGGCGGATCCGCGGTTGTCGTTGTAAATCAAATCGGGGCATTCCACGGCGTCTTTAAAAAAAAGTTTGGCCAGCAGCTCTCGATGCGTTGCACCCAATTCCCGCAAACTGAAAAGGGAGCCTTCACGCTGTTTTTGCATGAGGAACTCCGCCACGTTATCGGGGCAAGTGACGGTATTGGCCCAGCGTATGTTGAGCAGATAAAAACCGTTTTCTTTGCGGAAGCGCAGGCGCCGGGGGGCTTGAAAGCGCAACCCGCCGTCCATTTTGGCGAAAAAATCCGGATCATGAATCAGGCGATAAGGTTTGCTGAAAGAACTCCCCTTTTCCATGAGATTATCGGCCGCATCCATGGCGCCGTGATAGGCCCGGGCCGACATGCGGCAACCGGAAGCGCAGAGATCGAGGTACGCGCAATCCGCGCAACCGGGATGCCGGTATTGCCCGGCGTGCCAGGCGCGCATGTTTTCATAGGCTTTGCGGATGCCGATTTCGAAAATATTGCCGTAACTTTGTTCCTGATGCACGCAGGCATGGGTTTCACCGTCGGCATTGACGCCGATGACATGGCCGGACTGGGCCGGGCAGCCGCGGCCGACAAAGTCTTTGAATCGATCAAGATCTTGAAGCAGGCAAAGCGGATAGCCGACCAAGGTCCCGATCAGGATGCCGGTCTCCTGCCGGGCCCGGACCAATTGGGTCAAGGTTTCCAAGGCATCTTCCTTGCTCAAACGCGAGGTGGATTCGTTCAGATTTTGCTCGTTCAGCGAGGGAACCACGCGGGTTCCGAATATTTTTTGGGCGCCGAGTTTGTGCGCGAGCAAAGCGGTTTCAAAAACCTGATGTTTGTTTATCTGAGAAACGATCATGTTGACGCTGATCCGGATGCCGTTGCGCTTGGCAGCGGAAATGCCTTGGATGATCTTGGCATGGGATCCCTTGCGGCCGACAATATAATCGTTCACATCCGGATCGGCCGAGTTCAAACTGGTCAAGATATGATCCAGACCCAGGTCGCGCAAACGACGCAATTTTTCATCCGTAGCTAGCATGAGATTTGAATTGCAGCTGACCGACATCCCGCAGGCGAGCAATTGTTTCAGGCCGTATTCGAGCAATTCAAATTGGAGCAATGGTTCGCCGCCGGTGAGGACCACGTGAAAAATGCCGGCTTCCCGGAATTGCTCGATCAGGCGATCGAAGCGTTCCGGGGTCAGGGTATTGTGCCGGCTGTTTTCCTTGCGCCAAAAATTATAGCAATGCCGGCATTTGACATTGCAGGTGTCGGTCAGTTCCAAATTGACGGCAGTGGGGGCGGAAAAGAGTTGCATCGTTTTTATTCCTTCAAAAATAGGTTGATTTGCATTTATTCAATGCTGTGGCGCAGCCGCCATTCGGTCCCCACTTTTTCCCAGAGGTGGGGCGAACGGGCGCGGTCAATGACTTCGTGGAAGCGTTCGGCCGTGATTCCGGTATAATCCAGAAAACTTTGGAAATATTTGGAAGGGAATTCGGCGTCATAACGCCGCACCAGAGCGATCCCTTCTGCGCGGGTGATCTTATTGTTGCGGATTTCCTGGGCGCTGTCATAAGTGGCGCGTCCGATGCCGAATTTGATCAAGGTCGTATAATAATGAAAGGGATCGATCGCATCGTCGATGGAGCTGTACTTGGAATAAGTTCCGGGCGTACGCTCGGTGTTGGCTTCAAACCCGATATGTTGCGCGGCATAATAGTAATTTTCCTGCGAGTCCCACTTGAGATAATAACTGATAAAATGCACTTCGGTCCCGATCCGGCGCAGACGCTCCTCCTCGACCGGAAGGTACGGGTTCAGGTCCCGGAAACCGACTCCGTGATGCTCGATCAGTTCGCGGCCGGAAACGCCCCCCAGGTATAGGGAATCCAAATCCGTTTTTTGGGCGTAAAAAGAGGGCGGCATCACGGGCCGATCGGCGTCGGATAGGTTATTGCCGTATTCGACCGGACTCTCACCGTAGATGATCAAAGGAATGTTGTATAAGGCGGAATAACGCGGAGCAATGAGCTTTTGTCCGATGATAAAGGGTTGAAAGGGGTGGCACAGATTTTCGAAAGCCAGGCGCGTCAACAGCCGGTGCAGAGTACCGTTGGGCGTGTACAGAATATTGTCGAAACCCGCCCGGATCCATTGCTCGAAATTGCGCCGGCCGATTTCGGTATATTGGTGGGGAGACCAGGTGACGGTTAGCGGGTTCATCCGGTATTTATATTTCAGCAAATGGGAAATATAAGCACTGTCTTTGCCGCCGCTGCCGGGGATGATGCAATCATAAGAACCGTCTTGGCGGCGATGGCGATCCAGCAAATCGATCAGTTCCTTTTCACGCAAAGCCCAGTCGATGCGGGTCTCCTTAATCTCCGCGTAGCGGCAGGCGCTGCAGACGCCCCGGTCGTCGAAAACGATCGTGGATTTTCGGTCCGAAGACTTGTGTTTCAGTTCAACGACGTTATCGGGCCGCTGGTTCGACATGGTACACTTGCGGCAGAACTGGACTTCGGCCGGCAAGCCGTAATAGGTTTGAAGGGATTGATTCAGGATCGGTTCTCCGTCTTCGTTTCCATAGGGATTTTCGGCTTTTTCCGACCGACAAAATGATATTGCTCGGCGGCCAGGGCTCCCTGCCCGCAAAGTTGCCGGTCCAGAAGATAAAGCCATTTGGCTAGGGCATGCTCCTGTTCCCTATTTTCAAAACGGAGTCCGCCGATCATTCGATCGAAAAAGGAAAAATCGTTTTGAAAAGCGAGTTCCGTGAAATATTTTTTTAGAACCGGATAGGTTTGTGAAAAGGGAGCCTGATTGTCCATAGGCGATTGGACATTATTACGGCTTTCATCCTTATACTCGAATTCGGATTTTATTTTTTTCAGAATCTCCCCGAGGGCGATCTGGTTTTCCGGAACCGGTTGTTTTTCAAAATAACAACCGGACAGAGAAAGCAAGGTACGGATCAGGTGGATGATCATCGCGTCGGAATCGGAGAGGGGTTCCTTGGCCGGTTCGCTGACATAAAGAAGCCCATCGTTCGATAAAAAAGAACTTATTTTTACTAAGATGCGGTCCACATCGCCGAAATGATGGAGGGCATTGGAGAAAACAATCATATCAAAAGGTTGTTCGGGGATAAAACAGTCAATATCCATACATATAAAATCTAAGGCACCGCGATTGTTTTTGTAAGGGTCGGCTGCGGCCGTGATTTGGGCCGTGCGGATACATTCCCGCGAAATATCGATGCCGGTGACCGGAAAGGCATTGCGGGCCAGTTCCAGAGAGAGATGACCGGGTCCGCAGGCGATTTCCAATACCCGGCACGCAGAAGACGGTTTTGAAAGGTATTGACGGGCATATCGGCAAATCTGCCGGACGGTTTCGCCGAAAAGCAGATCCGCGAAATACGGGTCGCGCCAGACATTGTTGTAGAAATAGTCACAGCGACCGGTATGCCGCAGATCCGGAACATGACCGTGGGCGACTCTTTCGACTATTTGCCTGTCAAACGACCGGGCTTCCTCGTTCAACAACGGATTGTCGTATTGGTAAGTATTCATGCTTCCTTTTTCTCCGGTCCTTCGGGCAGGCGAAAACGGTTGTTTTGTTCGATGAAAATATTCTCGAATTCCTGATATCCGCGGCAGGATCGGCATAAACCGTTTTTATCCCATTCGGAATTCAGGTGCTCCTGCATCATGGTCTTGCGCCGTTCCGAACCGTTCCAAATGGCGGTTAAAGAAGTTTGATCCAGACTTCCGAAAACATTCTCTTCATAGAAGTCCGCGAAACAAGAGCAAAGGTTGCCTCTGTGGCTGACGACCGGATAGAGCCAAAGAGCCAGACAAGGATACCTTTTTACGGGAGCATAGGTGTCCTGGTCGAATTTATTGCCCCAGTTGTGGAGCTTTTGGGTATAGGTGTAGACATCGTAAGCCGCCCAAAATTTTTCGAATTCTTCGTAATAGGGCCGGTTCTCGGGTGTATCCAGATATTGGATCCCGATCAGGACCTTCTTTTCGAGACCTTGGTTCAGGCCGACGGTCGTCGTCATATTCCGCAGAATTTTATCGAGTCGGTCGTAATTCGTCAATTGCCGGTAGATCACGGGGTTCATGCTTTGCAGGGAAAAGATCAGTTGGTCGATGCCGCTGGTCAATACGCGAAGGGCGAAATCGGGGGTTAAAAGCCGGCCGTTGGTATTCAACGTGATATAATGTTTAACGTTATTC
Organism: Desulfobacteraceae bacterium; assembly: GCA_003819975.1. The sequence continues at coordinate 877 of RPPU01000261.1, read as the reverse complement.
CGGCGAATCTCGCGGATGATTTCAAAAAATCCGGGATGCAGCAGATTTTCACCGCGGGTGCCCAATTGGAAATAGGTCGGAACGTTTTCGGTGGCGGCAAGCAATCGACGGACGGTGGCGCGGTCGATATATTCCTTGGGAACGTCCGTCAGGCTTTGCGGGCAATAGGAGCATTTGGCATTGCAATGGCCGGCCAAATTCAGGGCAAAACCGTGCGGTTGATTCGATTGATAGCGGATATTCTCAAGCAGATCGGCGCGGATAATGTTGTTGGCGATCAGGGTTTCTCGTTTTTTTTGCAAGGAGGTTATTTTTTCAAGGGTCATTTTGATCAGGACTTTCCGGTTGTTTCAGAAAAAGAATACAAAGCATCCATCAGTTCGTTGTCGGTCAGAAATGGGTTCTTCATGTTAGGGGTATAGCAGGTGGAGCGGACCCATTTTGCGGCGTCGACATACCCTTTTTCAAGGGCATATTGATACAGGCGGGTCCCTTTATAGGGCTGGAAAACAGCCAAACCCACGCTGGTCGGCTTGATTTTACGGACCAAAGCCATGGATTCCCGAATGAGTTCCGGAGTTTCATCGGGCAGGCCGATCATGATATTGGCGGTAGTGGCAATGCCCTGAGCATGCAGAATATCGAAGGCTTGTTCGATCACGGCATTGGAATGATGCCTGTTCAAATGGCGGCGCCGGTAATCTTCATTCCCGCATTCCACGCCCACGCTCACCCGGTCCAGGCCTACGGCGACCAGAGCCTTAACGGATTTTTCGGTGACGGTTTCGGGCCGGGTATTCATCCAAAACGGGGTGGAATAGCGTCCGTACACTTCGCAGAAGCGGGCCAGTTCGGATTCGGGAACAGCCAGAAAAGT
>RPPU01000260.1 GCA_003819975.1 Desulfobacteraceae bacterium | reverse complement strand
GATTCATGCGGCGTAGAATGCCGGAACAACGGTCGACAGGCGGTTATGCGGTTTATAAAAAACTGGGAGGGATTTCGAGACCGGCAACCGGAACGATTTCGGAACCTCCGGGACGCTTCGTCGAATCAAGGCTTATTCCCGCTCCGATCCGGGATGCGCGAAAGCAATCGCCCGCGGATCGTCTATGGCGGCGGCGATCACGACCAGCGCGGCCAGACCGCCGTCGAAACCGGGCGCCATGATCGCCGAAAAGGGCGGATCGTTTTCAAGCCCGATGATTTCCCCATGATCGCTTAAAGCGAAAGGAACGGCCGGGCTCATATTTCTTAAAGAAGAAGAACCGAGATCGGCGTTCACCGGGTCGGTATTGATGTTGTAGCATAGAAAAAAAAGAATGAACGCCGCCGCCAAGGCCAAAATCGCTTTAGGTTTGTTCAACGTAATGATCCGCTTCAACATGCTTTGATACGCCTCGTCTCTGATCGTTCTCTGAACCGATCGAAAGACAAATCTTGCAAACACAATGACGATCGCTGTTTTTAAAAAAACTTTTTTTAAAGATGGAAGAATTTGAAAATTGACCTTAATTATTTCAGATCGGACGGTAAATGGCAAGCATTATTTTTTAGCGTTATTTTTTTTAGAAATCAAGTTGAAATTCCACGCCGAAGTAATGATGACGCCGGATTTCAGCGTCCAGGTAATTATAGTTGTCGATCCTCTCCTGCGCGCCATAAAACTGGATTTTGGCCCGCGGATTGAATCGATAGCCCAGATTCAAAAAGATCTGGCGTCTTTTTTGAACGATCCGGCTGGTTTGAATGCCGCTGCGTTCCAGATCAAAACCCAAACCATAAGAATACGGCCCCGCATCTTCCCTGGATAACTCAAAAAAAAGATCGTCCGCGTCAGTCCCGGCATGGTGGCCGAAAATCCGGCCCTCATGTGTCATGGGATAGGATCCGTGTTGATACCAGACCGTAAGGCCCTCCGCGGTTTTGACCGTATTGGCGTATTCCATTCGCAGTCGCAGGTTTTCCATTAAAAGAAAATCGTTCAACGCCAAACCGAAAATATATGCTCTTTTATCGGGCAAAAAACCCATGTCTTCGGCGCCTATTTCCGCGTATACTTTCACGGAATCGGCCAAAAAAAGAGTCCGGCGCATATCGGGAAACATCAAGGCCAAATCCAATGCTACCTGTTGGTTGCTGTCCAACTTGGTGTTGCTCCGGTCTTTATTGCCGTAAAAAATCCGGATCAAGTCGGAAAAACTCAAATTGCGCCGCCCTTCGCCGCCAAAAAGACAGGCCTGGGACAAGCCGACCTCAAAATAGGGGTGGGGCTTGAAATCAAGCCGCAAGCCATAAAAATAGGGCTCGACCAGTTCACCGGCTTTACGCTCGTCATTGAAACGCGAAAACACGATTTGATATCTGAAGGGACCGAGAGATTTCAATAGCCCGGGCAAAAGATCAGCCTCGGAATTCGACCATTTGACCATGTCAAAAGGCCGGGCATTGTTGGACATGAGCAGGGCGCCGTGATATCCGGGCCCCCACCAAAGGGCATCGCGGCCCACCTGGATTTCGGAATGATCCAGGGTTAATGTCGCATATCCCTTTTGAAGCCGGATTTTGGTCTCCGAATCGCCTTCCGCATTACCCGCGTTTTCCCGGTATAAAATCCCGGGCTGTAAAAAGAAGGAAAAAACATGACCCAGTTTCGCCCGGCTTTGGAATTCGGCCCGCGCATTGCCGCCCTCATGATAGGAAATTCCTTCCCGGTTAAAAAAGGCGAACGGGCCGTGGACATGTTGGTACTGAACGGAAAACGCCTCGAAAGGTTTCAGGATCGTTGCGGCCGAATCCCCGCTTTGCAGGTCCGTGAGTTCTTCTTCATAATCCCTTTGCAACCGCTCGATAATGCTTTTCGAGGAATCCGCAAACGGATACGCGTGGTTTGCCGATGCTTTCACGGCCTCCAACACCAGGCGCGCCGCCTCGTAACGGGTGAACGGCTTTGTGGAAAAAAGCCCGCTTTGGATCAAATTCCGGCCGGCGAGCAGCTCGAGCTGTGGATAAAGCGCGGAATCCGGCGGTACGGTCACGGACGAATCCGCCGCACCCTTGTCGACTGAAACCGACGCGAACGCCAGCAGGCTTATAAAAAAAACAAACCGCTTGGTATTGAGGAACAGGCACATGATCTTCCGTTTCTTAAAAAATACAGCCGAAACTTTAACAAAAAGCTTTTTAAAAAAGTCGAAATGATTTCCAGGAAATAATTTTTCTATTTTTTTTTGTTTGGATTCAATAGGTTATACATCAGTTGCGCGTCTGAAGTCAAGAACGAATTAAAGAAATTTATAGTTTTTCCAAATCCAGGGAACGAAGACCGGGATATTGACTGTCTTTCTCGGAAAGAAGCGGAACGCTGATCGGCCACTGGATGCCGATATCGGGATCGCACCAAATAATGCCGCCTTCATCGGTGGGGTCATAAAAATCGGAACATTTATAGAGCACATCCGCCGATTCGCTTAAGACGCAAAAACCATGCGCAAAACCCTTGGGCACGTATATTTGCCGGCCGTTAAATTCGGAAAGTTCCTCTCCCGTCCACCGGCCGAAACAGGGCGAGTTTGGCCGGATGTCGACCACCCCATCAAAAATAACTCCTTTGATTACTTGCACCAGCTTGGCTTGCGCATGCTTCCGTTGATAATGCAGTCCTCTTAAAACATTTTTGGCGGAATGGGAAAAATTATCCTGAACAAAGGTATCCTGAATACCGGCCTCCTCATATCGTTGCCGATGATACGTTTCCATAAAAAACCCGCGTGGATCGGCAAAAACTCGCGGTTCAAGAAGTAAAACACCGGGCAACGCTGTCGCCATGATTTTCATGCAAACATCTCCCTTTACTATGGTATTTGCTTATGGAATGCCTTTTATGTTTTTTCTTTTTTAAAGCACAGCTCGATTTTCATCAATCCTGCTCTTTAACCAAGATGAGCCCCGTTTTGTATCTAAAGAGTTAAATTGCGCTCAAAGCAGGATATCTCAAAAATCGATTTTCTCTTAAAACAGCCTTTTGAGATATCCTCGGGTCAAAAATTTTTCACCACGAAGACGCTAAGACACAAAGTTAAAAAATAAATAAAAATTCTTAGTGTCTTTGTGACTCTGGAGTAATTTTAATGTTTTTTGAAATTACGTCCTTAGTGGTGAAATGATTTCACGATGCTGTTTGCCAATCTTTTTTGGTTCCGGTTTATCCGGGTTAAGTTGATCGAATGAATTAAAAAGAAACATCCTGCCGGATATCGCCTTGATAATATTTTTCCATCTTTTCCGCTGCCGCCAGAACCTCCGGATCAACACCCGTCGGGATCTTGACGATCAGCTTAACCAAAAGATCACCGTGCTTTTTAGTTTTAAGGTTTCGGGCGCCTTTGCCTTTGAGCTTCAAGATCCGGCCGCTCTGGCTGGCGGCCGGCACTTTTAAGCGCACCTGTCCATCTATAGTGGGAACCGTAATATTTGCCCCGGCTAGTGCTTCATGCACGGTAACCGGAACCTCCATATAGAGATCGTCTTCTTCGCGGCGCAGAAGCGCATGGGGTTTGACATGAATGATCAGATACAGATCTCCCGGCCGGCCGCTGTTTGATCCCGGTTCTCCTTTGCCGGCCACGCGCACCTTGGATCCTTCTTTAACCCCGGCCGGAATGATCACCCGCACGGTCTCCGTGCCCAGGGTTTGGCCGCTGCCCCGGCACTCCGGGCAAGGTTTTCCGATTTGCCCGTGCCCCTTGCACTGGGGACAAGCCCGCGTGAAACGCATGGGACCTTCGGCCACCTTCATTCGGCCCGATCCTTTACAGGCCGGGCAGGTGCTCATTTTCACGGAAGGGTCGCTGCCGCTGCCCTGACATTTGGCGCAAGCCCGGACCTTTTGCATTGAAAGTTCGGTTTCAAAACCTTTCAAAGCCTGAACCAGATCGATGGTCATTTCATATTCCACGTCCCGGCCGCCGGCGCTTCGCACTGTGCGCCGATCCTCCTGCTCGTTGCCGAAACCGTAAAGATCGCCGAATACATCTTCATAGCTTTCATAACGACCGAATCCCGGCCCGGCCGCACCCGCGCTCCTTTGCTGCTGATAAGCCGATTGATATTGCCGGTACTCCCGTGTTTGATCGGCATCGAACCCGGCCCGCAAGCCCTCTTCGCCGAATTCATCGTAGAGCTTGCGTTTCTTTTCGTCTCCCAGACAATCGTAAGCATTCGAAATATCCTTGAACGTGTGCTCTGCTTCTTTATTGCCGGGATTAAGATCCGGATGCCATTTGCGGGCCAGCTTACGATAAGCTTTTTTAATCTCCTCCGGTGTGGCGTTCTTCTTCACGCCTAGTATTTCGTAATAATCTTTTACCATAACTGTTTTTACTATCCTTTAAATCCTATTAACCCGCTTAATCCCATGTTTCACGGGATTAATCCTGTCAAAATGTTTTAATTCGCTAATAGCCTACAGCCTATCACCTAAACACCTTTTTACTCCACTGCTTTAAATTTCGTTTTCACCGCTCCGCACACCGGGCAATGATCCGGCGCCGCGTCCTCGCCGATATACCCGCACACTTGGCAGATATGATACGCGGTTTGGCGTTCGCTCAACATGTTGTTCATGGCATTCTTATAAAGAGTTGCATGCCGGTCTTCGACATCCCGGGCTTGAGAAAAGGCTTTCAACGCCCCCTCTTCGCCCTCTTCTTGAGCCTCTTTGATAAGAGTCGGGTATTCTTCCACATTAGCCCTGATCTCGTTTTGAAACGCCCGTTCCAGGTTTTCTTCGGTCGTGCCGATTTTCCCGCGCATCAAAAGCAAAAAGCGCCGCGCATGCACCGACTCTGCTTCGGCAACGGCATTAAAAAGGCTGCCGATTTGATTATATCCTTCCTGATCGGCCTTGCTCGCAAAGGCGGCATTACGGATCGCCGCCTTGGATTCGGCGCTGAACGCCCGGCTAAGGTTCTGTTCGGTCTTTTTGGCCATGAGTATCGATTCCTTTTTAAATGATTTCAATATGTAAGCCGCATTTCTATTGTTTACAAAAGATAAGCCGGGAGGCCGACGGGGTCAAGAGTAAAAAACAGGCGTAAAAAGATGGGGTTATGTGGAGACCTCGGGTCCGGAATCTGGGCTGTTTCCAGGTTGTTTATCGCAGACTTCACGGATTTTGCGTAAAATCTCGGTATGATAGTAAGGTTTAGGCAGAAAGGCCAATGCCCCGATATCCAGAGCTTCCTGGACTTTACGGTTGGCGGTATAACCGCTGGCTATGATCACTTTCACTTCCGGATTAATGGAAAGCAGCTCCACCAGGCATTTTTGTCCGCCCATGCCCGGCATATTCAGATCCAGGATCACCACCTGAATACGGTCCTTCTCTTTTTGATAAATGCCCAGAGCGCTTTCGCCGTTTTCAGCCACCAGGGCCGTATAACCGAACCGAATCAGCATATCCTGAACCACTTCAAGAATGGTTTTTTCATCATCGACCAGAAGAACAGTCTCCGTGCCCCCCAGCGCGCTCTTGCTTCTTGGCTTTTCCTCTTTTAAGCTCAATTCCGCACCCTTTAAAACCGGAAAATAGACCTTAAATACGGTTCCCTGACCCGGCTCGCTTTCAAAGGTAATGTGCCCGTTATGTTTTTTTACAATACCGTAAACCATGGCCAGGCCCAGGCCCGTGCCTTCCCCGGCCGCTTTGGTCGTAAAAAAAGGCTCAAAAATGTGTTTCCCGACTTCTTTCTCTATACCGCAACCCGTATCCGTCACTTTTAAAAGCACATATTCGCCGGGAATGACCTCCAGTTGGGTTTTGCAATAATCTTCATCTAGGATAACATTTTCCGTTTTAAACGTCATCATTCCATTATCCACATCCGCAATGGCGTCCCGGGCATTGACCCCCAAATTCATGATCACCTGCTCGATTTGCACGGAGTCGGCTTTAATGGTCTTGAGATCCTCAGAGAGATCCAATTCGATCTTGATCATGCGCGGTATGGTTCTTTCCAGGAGATTGCGGACCTGACGGATTTCCTGATTAAGGTCGACCGGTTTGAATTTGCTTTCCATTTTACGGCTGAAAACGAGGAGCCCGCGGGTCAACTCCGAACCTTTTTGAGCGGTGTTTACAATCGCTTCCAATTTTTGATAATCCGGATCATCCGCGCTCTTATTCATTAAAATGATCTGGCCATACCCGGAAATGGCCTGCAAAATATTATTAAAATCATGCGCAATCCCGCCGGCCAAAGTCCCGATTCCCTCCATTTTCTGGGCCTGGATAAGCTGGGCTTCCAGCATTTTCCGCTCGGAAATATCGTGCAACACCACCAGGGACCCGGCCGGTTTGCCTTCATGATCGTCATACCGGGAAGCGCTGATACTAACGTCGATCAAACGGCCTTCTTTGGTAAGCCGCTGAGTTTGAAAATCCTGACAAGGCGCGCCCTGGGTGACCAACGCTTCGATCCGGGCCGGGGTTTTTGGTTTTTCCGCCGCCGGTACAAACGGTATG
>RPPU01000259.1 GCA_003819975.1 Desulfobacteraceae bacterium | reverse complement strand
TTTGGAAAACGGATATCAGATGGATCTCAATCGGGTCTCCAAAGAGGACTTCAATGCCGCCAAGGAGGCCGCATACACCGGCGGCGACTTTGGTAAGGAGAACATCCGGAATATGTTCAGAGATGTCCTGGATATCCCAAACCTAGAACGGTATCGCGCAAAAATTCATGATATGAAGGAATTCAAAACTTTTGACCGGGATATTTGGATCAACAAGAATGAGATAGCACATATGGATAAAACGCAACTTCCGGCACGTATTTCGGAAAAAGTCCAAGGCATCATCAAGGATGATCCCCATCTTACAAAATGTGAGGGCCTAAAAATAAATATTCAAAAAATGGAAAAAACTAAAAATAGGGTATTTCAGAAAAGTCTTTGATGAGGTATTGATCATGAAACATTTTTCCAAAGGCCCAATAAATAATCAAAAATTAGCGGAATGCGAAAACGGAAATATTTTGCTTCGTATCACCGGCACAATTGGAGAATATTGCTTGTCGAAAGATCAAGCCGAAGCAATATATAGAGATTTAGAGACAGCTTTGCGCGATCTTCACGAAAAAGAAAATCTTCAATGATCATTGGGATCAATAACCAAAGATATTACTCAAAACAAAGAAGAAAACTTTCCAGTTTCCAAATACTAAAAAAACTATTATTTTTCCCCTCACTCAATCCCTTTCTAGAAACCCCTTTTCCGCCGGCCAGGCACCCATAGAAACTTATAGATGCCTGGCCGGCGCCTTCCAATTTCGGGAGGATTTTTAATGGCTGAAAAACAAAGCAATGAAAAAGACGACAATCAATATATCATTCATGTGTCTGTCAATTCAGACCCCTTCATTCAAGCTGAAACAACGATCCCCGGCAAGTTTGCAGGCAGCCAGGAAAACTATTTTGCTGAGCAAGCCGAAAAGTTCATTTCCGGACACGCGGTCTTATCCAAAATGAATCGAAGCGATCTTTCAATCGCTGTTACACACAAACAGTCCGGAAAATTGAAAAAGAATAATAGTTTTGAAAAACAATTTAAAGAAAAAACCATGTAAAAAGCATATGGAAAAAGCAACCCGCAATATCATTTTCCGAATCTATCCGACTAAAAAACAAGTCTTAATCTTAGATTCTTGGATAGATCTCCATCGCGAGCTTTATAACGCGACGCTTCAGGAGCGGCGGGATGCTTATCAAAAATGTGGCGTTTCCCTTTCGTATCGCGATCAACAAAATGAGTTGCCGGAAGTCAAGAGAGTTCGCCCTGATCTGATTCCTTTAGGCAGTCATGCATTGCAAGAAACCGTCCGCCGAATAGACCGTGCTTTTCAGGCTTTCTTCCGCAGATTGCGGCATGGGGAAAAACCAGGGTTTCCCCGGTTCAAAGGCAAAGAACGGTTTGATTCCTTCACCTATCCGGACCCTGCCGGATGGAAAATCTTAGAGCAAACCAACCACAAAGGAAGACTGCATATATCGAATATAGGCGGAATTCAAATGCGGGGAAAGCCTCGTGTTGCTCTTCAAGAAGGTGAACCCCGTACGCTCACGATCCGGCGAAAAAATGAAAAATGGTATGCCGTGATCTCGGTTCGCTACGATAAAAACCAACTTCGCCGGGAAAGCCCTGTAGACTCCTGCCGATTCATTGGACTGGATGCGGGTTGCACTGCCCTGGTGTATCCTTCCGAAGGAGAGCCCATTGAGAATCCTAAGATGCTTGGAACAGTTTTAAGCGATCTCAAAAAGGCTCAGAAAAGCCTCTCCAGGAAGCAAAAAGGCTCTCACAGTAGGCTCCGGGCCAGGAAGCAAGTAACCCGGATACACGAGCAGGTCAGCAACCAAAGACGGGATTTTCTACATAAGCTTTCCGCTTCTTTGGTATCAAAATATAATTTCATATCCATTGAGAATCTAAAACTCAAAAATATGACCGGCTCGGCCAGAGGAACCAAGGAAAACCCGGGCCGGAATGTCAAACAGAAATCAGGCTTAAACCGTTCGATCCTCGATGCGGGTGTAGGGCTGTTTTTCTCCATGCTGGAGAGTAAAGCGGAAGAAGCTGGCATTCGGCTGGAAAAAGTGGACCCCAGAGGCACTTCGCAGCGTTGTTCGCAATGCGGGGAGATCGTGCATAAAACCCTTGCGGAACGGGTGCATGACTGTCCTTTCTGCGGGTTTGTTGCGCATCGGGATCATAATGCGGCCATAAATATTCTTAACCTGGGATTGTCCCAGGCCGGTCTGGAACAGGCCGAGATGTGGAGTCCCGGTATTTTAGGGACGTGGAAACAGGAAACCATCACTATGCTTCCCGCATAGTGCGTGGTAGTTCATTTCAGAGAACTCAAAGACGCCAACGGTAAATCCGTTTTAGATTCGGAAGGGAATGTTAAAAAAGACGAAGTCGAATTGGAAAGGCCTTTATGCCGATATTACACGCTTTTTAATGCACAACAGATTGCCGGTATTCCGGAAATGGAAAAGGAAAAAGTCGATTGGCCGGCCGAGCAGCGCGCGGATAATATTCTTCGGGAAAGTGATGCTAAAATTTTCCATGATCAGGATAAAAGTGCATATTATCAGCCTGCCAAAGATGAAATCCATATGCCGCCGAAAAGCCATTTTCAGAATTCAGATCGGTACTATGCGACCGCGTTACATGAATTAGGACATTGGACCGGCCATCAAACAAGGCTTAATCGTGATCTTGGCGGTTTTAAAGGTAGTGACCAATATGCTCGCGAAGAATTACGGGCGGAATTGGCTTCCTATTTCATGTCAGATCGGTTGAAAATTTCCAATGAAGTCGAAAATCATGCTTCTTATCTTCAATCCTGGGTTAAGGTCCTAAAGGAAGACAAGCATGAAATATTCCGGGCCTCGCGGGATGCTGAAAAGATAACGGAATATGTCATGGCCTATGAAAAGGAAATGAAATGTACCTTGAGCATTGTGGATAAACAGAATTTTAAAACCTTTCAAATCACCTTGGCCGTTAAGCGGGATGATTTGGATCTTTCGAATCCGGATGCTTTACGCGGCTTTTTAAATCAAGAAAAAGAGAAGTGTCTTAAAAACCTAAATTTGAATCCGGATAAGTGTCAATTCCAATTAAAACCCCTGGAAATGCCCAAGGTAAAGGGTCTGCCTGGACTAGATCGTTGATTTTTGAGGCTGTTTTGAAAGCCAATTTAACTATTTAGGAGTCTATTTATGAAATCCTTGATCCTAACTGAAAAACCATCTGTTGCCATGGACTACGCCAAAGCCCTGGGCAATTGCGCACGGCATGACGGCTATCTGGAACATGATAAATATGTCATCACCTGGGCCGTGGGACATCTGGTGACTCTTAAAATGCCCGAAGACTACGATCCGGCCTTGAAGACCTGGGCCTTTGAAAAACTCCCTATCATTCCGGAAATGTTTGATTACAAAATCTTAGATAAAACCAAAAATCAGTTTTTTAACATTCAAAAACTTTTGAAAAGATCCGATATCGAATCAATCCTGATTGGCACGGACGCCGGCAGGGAAGGGGAGGTCATTGCTCGTTTGATCCTGAATCAAATCGGGATTATGAATAAAACAGTTTTCAGGCTCTGGACCAGCCAGGCCTTGACCGAACCGGTCATTCGGGATCTATTGAGAGATCCGGAGCCGGCCGAGAACTATGATCGACTATGGGATGCCGGTATCTGCCGGCAGAAGGCCGATTGGTTGGTTGGGATTAATGCGACTCGGGCCGCGACCGCCAAATTTGGCTCCGGCGAGATGTTTTCCATCGGCCGAGTGCAAACGGCCGTCTTGGCCTTGATTGTCGATCGCAGACGCGAAATCGAGAATTTCAAGCCTGAAAAATACTGGATTGTTGAAGCACTTTTCAAAAACGAAAAAGGCTCCTGGCTCGGTAAATGGATTAAAGATAACGAAAGTATCATCAAAGCCAAAGACCAGGCCGAAGCCATTGTTTTAAGAATAAAAGATAAAACCGGCTTGGTCGATAAAGTTGAAAAGGAACAGAAAAAACAAGCTCCGCCTCAACTGTATTCTTTAACCGAGTTACAGAAAGATGCCAATAAGCTTTATGGATTTACAGCCAAAAAGACGCTTGATCTGGCCCAGGCTCTTTATGAGGAACATAAATGCTTATCTTATCCCCGGACCGATTCAAGGGTTATGGGATCTAAAAATCTGGATGTTGCAAAGAAAAAGATCGATCTACTGCAAAAAGATTATCCTGATATATTCAAGGACCTGGTCCCTGGCCTCGTCAGCTTGGAAAATAAACGGGTTTTTGATGATGAAAAATTAACGGATCACCATGCCTTGATTCCATTTCAAGCCGTGCCGGCCGCGGCCAAAGAGGATGAAAAAAAGATTTACTTTATGGTTTTAAAAAGGTTCGCGGCCGTATTTCATGCGGATTATGAATATGAACAAACCATTATCTGGACCGCCGTCCAGGATGATCTTTTTAAAACAACCGGTAAAATAACTTTAAAGGAAGGTTGGAAGAAGTTGTATCAGGAGAAATCTGAAGAAGATACCGAAGAGCCGGACGAAAAATTACCAGCCCTACAGCAAGGCGACGCCGGCCAGGTCTTGAAGGTTAATCTCAAGGAAGAACAGACCAAACCCAAGCCGGATTACACGGAAGCCACACTTTTAACCGATATGACCAATCCGGCTAAATATGTTTCAGATGCGGAAATGAAACGTCTTTTCAAAGGCGATATCGGCTTAGGCACCCAGGCGACCAGGGCCGCCATTATCGAAACTTTGATTGAAAGAAGTTATGTGGAACGGAAAGTCAAAAAATTGATTGCGATGGAGAAGGGATGTTTTCTGATCGACAATATCCGCAAATACCAAACGATCAGTATTTTAGCCTTTCCGGAACATACCGGAAAATGGGAATTGGAGCTGGAACGGATCGCCCAGGGCGAGGAGCGATCTGATTTTTTAGATGACATTAAAGCGTTTGTCCGGACCATCATTGAGGAATTGAAAAAAAGCACAACCCAATACCAGAAGCCGAAAAATATTCTTGGTAAATGCCCTCTATGCGGTCTGGACGTGGTTGAAACTCCGAAAGCTTACGGCTGCTCCGGATACAAAGAAAAAGGATGTAACTTCAAAATTTGGAAAACGATCGCCGGTAAAAACATCTCAGAAAAAACAGCGGAAACATTGCTCTCAACCAAAAAAAGTAAAAAACTGAAAGGTTTTAAATCAAAAGCCGGTAAAAATTTTGAGGCGGCTCTTTATATTGATGATCAGGGTAATGTAAAATTCCAATTTTAAAGCTTTTATTCGGCAGAGTTAGATGATAAAAAGATCTGAATAAATAATTCAGAAGAATTAAATCTTAGGAGGAAAGAATCAATGGTAAAAAGCAAAAAAGGCAAAGTCGAAAAAAAACTACCCCAGGTCAGCGCTATGATGAGCAAGTCGGTCATGCTGGTTAATCTCGCTGAAAGCGCCGGCATTACCCGGAAACAAGCGGCCGCGGCCCTGGATCAGATCGCGGCTTTGATTGAGCAACACCTTAAAAGCACGAAGGTCGGGAAGTTTGTATTGCCCGGTCTACTCAAGATCGAAGTCAAACGGAAACCCGCGACCAAAGCCCGGAAGGGTATCAATCCGTTCAATGGTGAGGAAACCGTGTTCAAAGCCAAGCCCGCCCGGAACGTGGTCAAGATCCGGCCGCTGAAGAGATTGAAGGATATGATCGCATGAAAATAATATTGCTTATAGTAGGCTTAATTTGTGCTTCTATTGCATTATGCTTCACAGAGAAAAAAAGCCAAGCATTTTGGATTGTACTTATTATACTTATTTTAGATGCTTTAGCATTAATCAACACTATTTTTAAATTTATTTAAAAAAATTAAAGCGGCCTCGGGAAGGGCGTTCTGAAAAGAAATAAAAATGATAAGAAAAGCTTTCTTAATTTTAGTTTTCACCATCTTCTTTCTTTTTCATCTCTCCCTATACGCCGGCCAGGCCAAGGTCTACAGGGTCATCGATGGTGACACGGTGCAGGCCCTGGCCGGCGCTTCCAAAATCACGATCCGTTTAGTCGGAATCGATGCCCCGGAGCTCGGGAGAGGTAAGCGCGATCCGGGACAACCCTTTTGTCGGCAATCGCAGAAAACTCTTGCCGCCCTGGTTCTCAACCAGGTCGTTGAGATTAAATCCTATGGACTAGATCAATACGACCGAACTCTAGCGGAGATATTTTGTAAGAACAAAAATATCAACTTGGAAATGATCCGGTCCGGAATGGCGGAAGTCTACCGGGGAAGGCAGCCCAAGGGCCTAGATATTCAATCTTACCGGGATCTGGAACAACAAGCCCAGGCGGTAAAAATTGGAATCTGGTCTTTAGGCTCAGAATATCAGAGCCCTAAAGAATGGCGAAAAGAGAAAAGAGCACAATGACGGCCGAAGCTTGAAGCCCCGGCGATCGCCGCGGCCGCAGTTGTTTTTAAAATCCTTTTTTCAATGAATTAAACGGTTTTTCGATTTTGGCAATAAGTCCAAAAAACTCTTTCATGACCTCGCGCGAAAGTTTTTTCTCTGTCCTCAATCGCAGAAATAAAAATAAATTCATAAAG
>RPPU01000258.1 GCA_003819975.1 Desulfobacteraceae bacterium | reverse complement strand
ATTTTAAAAATCAGGTCCTGGGTGGCGCAGATCTCTTTTTCAATTTTCCGGGAACTATGGGCTGAAAGAAAGAAAGAATGGTTCCAGGAGTGGTTTTCGATTTCATGGCCGGCGTTTTTAATGTTGCGCAGGATTTCCGGAAAAGCCTGGGCTTGGCGGCCGATAACGAAAAAAGTGGCTTTGACGTCATGCTCTTTTAATATTTCCAATATCTTCGGAGTATAAAGGGCATTGGGACCATCATCAAAAGTCAAGGCAATGATTTTTTCATCAACGGGCAGAGCCGTAAAACCGTGATGCGCGCAACCGGAAAAAGCCGGGAAAAAAACCAAAACTCCCCACAAAGCCATAATGGCAGGGGGTTTAAATGAGCGTATCTTCCTGACTCCCGGAAGACCGAGCACGATGGAGATCCACAAGCTGGGGTTTTTTAAACCCGGTTGACTCATGTCATAACCTCAAGCGGTTCATATAATTAGGGCTACCTTCCCAAAATTTGCTATGCTATCATATTGTATAATTTTTACAATAAAACAGCCGTAGAATCGTAATAAAATTTTTATAAAAATCAATAATCCTTGCTTTGAATGGTTTGAAGACCTAACATAAAGATATTATTGTGCAATATTTAAGGGGTTTTTTAAAAAATGACCGCAATCCGCTCGATGAAATTTACGCACCTGATCGGTCAGGAGGTCGGCACGGCAACGCTTATCAAAGAGTTGGCCCGGGGCGGAATGGCCGTTATATTTGTGGCTTATCAAAAAACGCTAAAAAGGCGCATTGCGATCAAGATCCTGCCAAAATCAATTTTAACGCCGATTACAGCCGAATTGTTCCAGCGTGAGGCGGAGGCAGCGGCTATTCTTTCTCATCCCAACATTATTCAGATTTATGAAGTGGGCGAGACCCCTGAATTTCTATACTTTACCATGCAATTGATACAAGGCCGCCCGGTATCCGAATACTTGAAAATGGCCCGACGCCAGGTATTGCCTTCCCACCGGAGTTTACCTTTAAAAATGACCTTTGAGACCATTATCCAGGTTTTAAAGGGACTGGAGCATGCTCACCGGGAAAATATCGTCCACCGCGACATTAAACCATCCAATATTTTAATTGAGGGTCACACCCAACGCTCTATTATCACGGATTTCGGCATTTCCCATATCACCCAAGGATCGAATGAGAAAACCATCTCGGTCAAAGGAACCCCGCTCTATATGGCGCCGGAACAGATCTACAGCCGTAAAATCGACCACCGGGTTGATATCTATGCGGCCGGGATTATGTTATTCGAGATGTTGGCTCAAAAATTACCCCTACCCCCCTATGGTTCGATTGAAGAATTGGTGGCTATGAAATTAGGATTAAAAGAGCAAATCTTCCAAAAAAAGCCTTCGGAGATGAACCCCCAACTTCATCAGGAAATAGATGGGATCGTGGAAAAGGCTGTTTTTCCCGATCCGGACAAAAGATATGCAAATTGCCGGGAGTTTATCAACGATTTGGCCGCTTATCAAGACCGGTATTTACCCGGCTCAAGAAATGAGGGCTAAAATATGGCGGATAAAAAAGTCACCAAAGAGCATATCGCCAGGTTCGGTCGCATTGTTACTCTTTTGTTGAACCGGGCCACCATGTACCAGAGCACCCACCCCTATATTCTGCAGGCCCTGGATGAATTTTACAAAACCCTGGAACAATTACTGGAGACGCTTTCACCCCTGGTCTTTATTTTAAATCGCGATCAATTTTTTTTGGATGAAGAGCCCGTTGATCCGCGCATCAATGTCACGAAAATCGTCATGCATTTTAAAAAAGCCGGAATTCAATCCATTTCCTTTGAAAGAGGCCTGGATAAAAATGAAGTAACGGCTTTTATGGAAATTTTTACCAATCCCAAAAAATATCCGAATGCCGAAGCCATGAAAAAAGGCTTACAGGCCAAGAACGTTCAGTATCTGCGGATCAACCATGTGGTTTACAAAAAGGTCACGGCGGACGATGAAGTCGTCTCCCGCGAAGCACTGAAAAAAATCACCCCCGAGATGATGGACGCGGATGAAGAAAAAAGTAAAAAGCTTTTTATCGACGCCTTATTGGAAAGCGTTTTAAGCGAGGAATTCGTCAAAACCATCAACATCCAAAATATTATGCATAACCCGGCCGGGCTTTCCAAGCGCATGATTGAAGCCGATCTTTCCCCAAGCCGCAAGGGTCCGGCGGAAGAACACAAGCCCGGTTCCATTCTGGTTCATCAGCTCCAGCTTATCGATCAAGAAGTCGAGAAACATCTCGCCGGGGAAGGAGAAGCGGAGCTGCCGGATTTGGCCATGTCCATTTTTCAACTTAAAAATCAACTTCTCTCCGGCATCGAGGCCCAGAAAATCGTGGGCGTCGCTTATGCCAATGAAGAAAAGATATTAAACAAGGCCAATGAAATCACGGACAAGGTGTTGATGCACCTGCTTAAGGAAGAGTATAAATCCGGCAAGATCACAACCGAACGCATGGCGCAAATTTTAAGACGCTTGATTCCCCAGGCCCAGGAAATGAAACGTTTGTTGCCCAAGATCAAGGCTGCTCTTTTGGAAGAGGGCATGCCCCTGACCGAATATCGCCGGCTCCTGCAAGAGCTGGAAAAGGAATTGCAGAATGAAGAACTGGTTAAATTGCTCAAGGAAAGTTCCGCCGAGATCGGGTTGGAAAGCGAAGACCTGATTAAAGAGCTGAAAGCGGACCCGGTGCAGGCCGCGGAACTTCTTTATTTGGCGGGCGAAATCCGCAAAGGAACGGGTGATGAGCGCTTGTTGACCGATTTGCTGGTCAATTACGTGGAAAGACTCGGTTCCAAGATGACCAAAGATTTGACCGGGAAAGATGAAGATAAAGGAGCAGACCATCTGCGCCAGGTCATGGGTGGGATTGAATCCCGGATCATCAAACATTTGAAGGGCCTGGACGTCAAAGACGAGGTTTTGCAGCGCCTGGAAGAACGTTTGAACACCCGCATGGATTCGATTCTGGATAACCTGCGCATGGATTGGCTGCGTTCTCAAGGCAAAACATCCGGAGGCGGGGGCGGGCAAGTCGAAAAACTGAGTGTTCTGCAAACCTTGGAACGCAATGTCACGCCAAAAGACGAATTGGGAGAAATTCTGAAAATCATCCGCGTCAAGGTTGAATCGCGGGAAATCGATGAAAACGATTTTGAACAGATTTACGCCGAGATAGCCAAGCAAAAACAGATTCGCGATGAAATCGAATCCCAGCGCAAGAAGCCGGTCGGTATTTTAAGTCAGGAAAACCTGATGTTTTTAATCGGAAAGGAAATTTCAAGGACCAAACGTTATGATATTCCCTGTTCCGCATTGGGGTTTACTTTAGTCAGGACCAAGGCGGACCAAGAGGCTCCGGCAGAGGAGATCACGCCCCAGTTCCTCATGGAGACGGTGATGGCCCGAGTGGCCGCTATTTTACGCGAAACGGATATCGTGGGACATTTGGGCAAAAACGATATGCTGGCTTTATTGCCGATGACCAATTTAGCCGAGGCCAAGATCGCTTTACGCCGGGCCTTAAAATTGATCAATACGGAAGCCCTGGAAATAAGGTCTGTTAAATTTAAAATACAGATTACCGGCGTGGCTGTTTTTTTCGATTCCAAACGCACACCCCATGTGGCTGCTTTGGTGAAGTCCTTATCGGCGGAACTGGAAGAAATGGCCGCCCGCGTCAAAAACATTCACGCTTTGTTTTGATTTCATCCAAATTATTTTTCGGAGGGAGCGTAAAATGAAAGCAAAGACAATTATTTTTTTTACCATAGCATTATTCCCGTTCTTTTTTACAAACCTTTGCTTTGCGGCTGAAAATCTGCAGGTTCTGGTCCCGAAACGTACGGCCAAGGTGAATGTCCAGGAAATTGACGAAAGCAAGCTATTGGTTTCGGTTCTGGATCCGGAAAACAATCCGATCAAAGGGTTAAGTTCCGCTGATTTTGTCGTTAAAAAAGGAATCAAAACCGCTAAAATATTAGCGGCGGAGATGCTTGAAACCAAGCGGGAACTCGGATTGAACATCGTTTTGGTGGTGGACAATTCTTTTTCTATGAAAGAACGCCAGGCGGTGGATCCGCTTCTGGCCGCTCTGGATGAATTCCTGAAAATGGTCAGACCCATTGATCATATTGAAGTGGTGGTTTTTGACCGTAAGGGGCGGGTTCAAGCGGGGGATTATGCATTGCATCTAAAGACGTTTCAATCAAACGATGCGGCAAAATTGAGGAGCTTTTTCAAGGAGAGCTTTAAAGAACGCCTTTGCAGCGAAACCTATTTGCATGAAGCCATGGTCGGCGGCATCCACCTGATCAAAAAGATGCCCCAGGAAAGCAATAAATTCATGGTCGTTTTCAGCGACGGAGAAGATTTGAACAGTTTTGTCGATAAAACCGTCATTGAAAAAGAGGCCAGGGGCATAAAGAATTTTGAAGCCTATGCCATCGATTATATGCCGGCCGGTACGGTCGACACGTTTCTGAAATCTTTTTCCGAAACCCACGGCGGACGCATTTGGAAAGCAGCTTCGGCCGCGAATCTGCTTCCCATCTTTAAAAGTTTTTCATCCACTTTGCTTTATCGTTATATCGTTGAATATCGGATTTTAAACCCCCCCGAGGGTCAGGTGCGCTTGGGAGCCCATGAGTTGAATTTCGATATCCTGACCACCCTGGACGGGTCGGTTTTGCCCTATTATGTTTTTTTTGAAACCGGCCGGAGTGAAATCCATCCTCATTATCGTCTGCTCGGAAAGCAAGAATCCGTTCAGTCTTTTGACGAGACAAAATTTAAAACGATTCTGGAGAAATACCGACATATTCTGAATCTGGCGGGAAAACGATTAAAACAAAATCCGGGAGCCGCTATCGAAATCATCGGCTGTAATTCCGATCTGGGCATTGAAAAAAACAACCGCGATCTTTCCAAAAATCGGGCTGAAGCGGTTCAAGGGTATCTGAACAAGATCTGGGGCATCGAGCCTTCCCGAATGGAGATTACGGTTCGTAATTTGCCCGCCAAGCCCACGGCCACGGACCTGCTCGGCGGGCGCGCTGAAAATCAACGGGTGGAAATCGTTTTCAAGCCGGCGGAGCTGCAAGCCGCGGCGCTTCAGGATTTTCGCGGCGAACGGAATCACTTGAATCAGGTTGACGTTTTACCGCAGATAAAAGCCGAATATGGGGTGGCCAATTGGGATCTCACGGTTGAAGGCAAAGACCAGATTATCGATACTTTGCAAGGGACGAATGAGTTATTTAAAACCTATGCCGTCTCCTTAAACAAAATGAGCGTTCAAAAACTTTCCAACCTGGAGTATATCAAGGCGAGCATCAAGGTGACCGATATCAACAACGATGTCCTCGAAGCCTCGACTCAAAAGCATCCGGTCAAGGTGACCGCCCAAAAGGTCGTCCATGAGTTTATTTTGCCGCCTTCGGGTTCCGTTGTCCTGGAACCCTCCGCCGTTACCATAGAAGAAGTAACCACCATCGACAGTTCGCCTCTGCTGAATTATATTTTTTTTGAAACCGGTAAAAGCACGCTTCCCGAACGCTATATTTTGCTTAAAAATCGGGAAGAGGCCAAAGTATTTAATGAAAGCCTTTTAAGGGATACGATCTCAAAATACAATCAGGTGTTGAACATCATCGGCAAACGCCTGGTCGAGAATCCGGATGCCGGCCTAAAACTGGTGGGGTGCATCAGCGATTTCGGACCGGAAAAGGGTCGAATCGCTCTTTCCCGCGGCCGAATCGAAGCAATCCGATCATACTTCAGCAATATCTGGGGCATTGATCCCGCGCGGATCCAAGCAGAAGAACGTAAATTGCCGGCGGCTCCCAGCACCAACCGTTTGGAAGAAGGCCGATTGGAAAATCAACGGGTGGAGATTTATTCCGATTCTCCGGCTGTCCTGGATGCGATCAAAAGCACGTATGTCGCGGAGATCAGCGACGCCACGGAAATCCAGGTGCGACCCAAAATACAGATCGGTTATGATCTGAAGAACTGGGGCCTGGAAATCACCGCGGATGGGCAACCGCTCGAATCGTTCAAGGGAAACGGAAACAACATCCCGGATTATTCCGTTCATCTGGTCAAGCATGGACTGAAAAAAATCGGCAGCTATAAAACCCTACAGGCGAAAATAACGGGCCTGGACGAAGCAGGCCGGACTTTTTCGAGTGTTGCCGCAAATTCTTCCATCAAGTATTTAAAAAGGGAGGAGCAGATCACCCAAAAAACGGGTTTCAAGGTGGTGGAAAAATATGCCTTGATTCTATTCGATTTTGACGGCACGGAGATCAAAGAGCGCAATAAAACAGTCCTGGATCGAGTTATCAAGCGGATCCAGGAATTGCCCAATGCGGAAGTGACGATTGCCGGCCATACCGATACGATCGGCAAGGCGGATTACAATAAAAAGCTTTCCGAGCGCCGCGCCAAAGCGGTTTACGATAAGGTGATGGCAGACAACATTCTTTCAAGCAATCGCATCCTTTACATGGGTGAAGGCAGCGACCAGGCCCTGTTTGACAATACCACGCCGGAAGGCCGCTCGTT
>RPPU01000257.1 GCA_003819975.1 Desulfobacteraceae bacterium | reverse complement strand
GGCATCCATGCCCAAGCGTTGATGGATAATGTTGACCCTGAAACGGGCCAGTCCTTTCAGTTCATAACAAAAATCCAATTGCAGTTTTTTTTCGAATTCAGCCTGTTGATCCGGGCTGAGGATCTCATAAATCAGCGCCCGGGTCATTGACGCAGTCAAAACATTCGCTTTGAATCTTTTCAGGTCGCCCAAATGCCGATAAAGCGGCGGATTATTGACTGCAATGTGAACATCCGAAGCCTGGATCTGCAGCGCTTTTTGCAAAATAGGGTCGAGTTTAGCCATGTGCTATCACGCTGAAATAATTGCTAAAAAAAAGCATGTAAAACCGGATGTCAATTCGTGCAGGATATCTCAACAATCCTAGGCAAACCAAATGACCTGAGCGAGATATCTGTTAGCCATTTTTTCTTTTTCTTGTTAAAATACATTCAAAAAACCTGCCAAATAAAGCCGATTACCCTAAATTAAAGGCTTCGCGGATATGGCTTGATTTTTGAATGGATAGTCATGGTTTGAAAAAGACCTCCCAAGAACGCTTGCATGATTCCGACTTGTCCGGGTTAAAGCAACGGTCTGAGAGATCCCGAGATGTCAAACGTTTCTGAAAAAGGAGGAGCACCTCATGGAAGAAAACGAAAAAGTAAGGACCAAAGCCGTTATTTTGACTCCCCAATATCGCATCATCGGCAATATTTCCCTGCTTCCCGGCGCCCGCTTGACCGATTATATGCGTGAAGCTAAATCGTTTATCGCCATTACCGATGCCGAGGTCACCGACCTTTCCGGAAAACCGGTTCTTTCCGCCGATTTTATCGATGTGCAATTGCGGCACATCCATTTGATTGCCCCCTATGAGCTTATTACCCTGAAAACCTGAAACCACTAAGCTAGGCAGCACGAAAAACTGAACAAAATCGATTCTCATTTCATAAACGCGAAGCACCTTCGGCCTACCTATCCGCACGATTCCCATTGATCTCTCCCATTGGTTTTTATATGATCCCTGCATGCAAATCCTCTAAAAAGCCGGTGTGATGCGGTGCGCCTTGAGTGCACAGCCTGTTTCATCGCGGACCACTCAAATCAGGAGCTTAAAATGAATCTGAAATCAACGACCATTTGGAAAGCAATAACGATCTGTATCGTCTTCGGCTTTGTCTTATATTTCCTGATCGTTATTCTACCTTCTCCCCGCAAACCATCCGCGCAGAAAACCGCTCCCGGCAATCCGCAAAATCAAGCCGCATCTCATTCGGGCGGATTGCCGGACTTGCCAAAAACCTATCTAAAGGATCATTACACGCCGGTCATTGCCGTAAAATTTAAAGTCAAAACCTACCAGGAAATCCCTCTTCAGAATGCAGAAGCTCTCGATCCGCGCGTTTCTCCGGACGGCACCCGGATTGTCTTGACTCTAAAAACGGACAAACAGAATAAAATCGCCCTTGTCGATCTTACGGATAACCGCGTTACGGTCCCGAATCTGGAATTCGATGATTGCCTGCACCCGTCCTGGAATGCTGCGGGCGATCGCATCGTTTTCATAGGAATCAAAAAATCGGTTTCCGAACTATACACCTATGATTTGGAAAATGGGAAACTCACTCAAATAACCAAAGACCCTTCCCGCAAGAAAGCCTGGCCCCGGTTTTCGCCCTATCCGTTCGACCAACATTATCGCATTGCCTATGCATCCGAAAAAAACGGCCGCAAAGATATCTGGTGGGTTCGGGAATCGGGAGAATATGACCAGCCATTAACTTTACCTCTCCAGGCTGTCGAGAATTACAAGAAAGCCCCTTATTGGAGTGAGATGGTAGAGGCTCCTTCCGCCTTCTTGACAAAAGGAGGAGATTACCCCGAATGGTCTCCCAGCGGTCATATCCTTCTGTATCGGCAAAATGGAAACACGTCCGCCAGTTTATTTTACAGCTATTACACCTGGTGGCAGGAAGGCACCCTGCCCCTCCCCAAATCAAACCATCTCCTGGTTTGGGCTCCCAACCAGTGTTCTTTCCTCGAATATGATCCCCATGAAAATAAAGCGTTTATCGTTTCCCGAGACGCACTTCAAAAGAGCGAAATCCTGACGGACAAGGCCCTTACTTCCCCCCCTTATTTTTTTCCGGACGGCCAAGGCTTGGTTTATACCTTCCGGAAAGACGGCAAAAGTGTTTTAGCCCTGGCGCCGCATGAAGAGCCGCTGGGCGACATCGTCAACCTCTGGATGTATGCTTACACGCAAAGTCAAAAAGAGAAACTTTTGAAAAACGATCTGGTCTTTTTGCATTCGGAATATGACCAAATCTACAATCTCTATGATACCGAACTGTATAATGAAAGCAGTGGCCCCGGCCGCCCCTATTTAGTCACCAGCGACGCGGTATTGGAAACGTTTTACTCCGCCTTTTCCGCCCTGTTGAGCTATGCGGAGCGGCAAGAACTATCCCACCTCCTAAGCGAATTCGCCGCGCGGGCCCAGGAAGCCGCCCAAACCCGCAAAGCTTCAACGGATGTACGGCTGTGGTTCTCCGTCGGTTTGGCTCTGATCGATCCGAATGCTGGAACCCAACCATTGAAAAGCGATTTGCCGGGAATTCAAAACGAACTGAACCGCATCAAACAGGCTTCGCAAACCCATGCCTCCCTTTTTAATAAGAAAGTTAACTATACGGATTTTTTCATCCGCGGAAAATACGAGCGGGATTCGGATTTACAAAATTATTTCCGGGCGCTTAAATGGTTCCAGGCTTTTAGATTCAATTGGGAAGATTCCCAAGACCAAAAATGGATCGCGGAGATTCTGGCGATTATAAACGACCCTGAAGTGGCAACTTATTTGGAGAAAATCAATTTACTCCTGAAAGATATGATCGGCGAATCCCGGTATTTCAGCCCCCTCACGTTAAAAGCCTGGAAAAACGGGGAGCCCTTGCCGGCTCCGGTTCTGCAATCTCCCTGGCTCCAAATGGAGAATGCCTTCAAGTTGTTACCCGCTTTTTATACCCTGGACGCCTTTATCTTTGACGAACTGATTACGCATACCGACCGACCCGAATCTGTAGGAACAGCCCTAAATCCACGGGTATTACCCTTGGGAATGGATATTATGGCGACCTTGGGTTCCGAGGAAGCCAAACGCATTTTGCTGGATGAATTCAAAGAAGGTCGATTTGAAAATTTTGAAAACCAGCTCGACCGCGCCAGGGATAAAATAAAAGGGTTCCCCCAAAGTATCTGGGAACAAACCCTCTATTTGCAATGGCTGGATCTGTTTCAAGTCCTTTTGAATGACCCTGAAAAGGCGCCCGCCTTCACCAAAACCAAGGCCTGGAAAAGAAAACAGTTGAACACCGCCCTGGGCAGCTGGGTCGGCCTGCGCTATGAAACGGTTGCCTATGTGGAGCAAGCCATGGCAGAAGCCGGCGAAGGCGGTTATGAAACCATCAATGTGGGCAAACCCCGGGGTTATGTGGAACCGAACCCCTTGTTCTTTCGGAAATTAGACGGCGCCTTCGGTAAAATAGCGGAAAAGTTCGAACAAATCATTCGGGACCCCGACTTAAAGGCCGCCGTTAAAGAACGCGCAGATAAATACCGGGGTCATCTTCAAAAACTGGAACTCATCGCCCAAAAAGAACTGGCTAACGAAACCCTCACGGATGAAGAATATTCCGAAATCCTCTATATCGGCCGAGTCATCGAATATTTCATTCTGATCACCAACAGTTTGAACTCCAACCAAAACAGCCTGGCCAACCCGGAACCCGTCCGCAAGGTGGTCGATGTCCAAGCGGCGCCCGACGGCACCCGGCTTTATGAGGCATTGGGCTTTGCCAATGAAATTAACGTCGTCGTGCCTTATTACGGCAAAAGACAAATCGTCAAGGGTCCGGTCTATTCTTATTATGAGTTTCGTTCCACCGAACAATGGACAAATGAAAAATGGAGACAACAAAAAGAGTACCGGCTTCCGGTCTGGATCGCCCCCTATTACGACGGCCGCAGCGAGCGATGGCCCCATCCAGGCGATCTGGACGCGCCGCCGCGCAAATAACCCTGGCGGCGCTCGCCCTTTTCTTATGCCGACCTGACCGGGCCATGGCCCAGGACATCTGCTTTTACGGCGATGTACTGCTTTCACGGAACATTGAGTCATTCGCCGCCCGCAACGGCCTCTCCTCGATCCGCGCCGCTTTCGCGCCTTTCTTGGCAAAGGATGCGTTGCACGTGACCAACCTGGAAGGCACTGTCGGCAGCCGTTCGGAGTGCCGGCGGAACGACCCACTCTGCTTTCCCGTCCGCTCCGGACTTCTGGACCTCTTGACCGGATTCGACGTCGTCGGCCTGGAAAACAATCATGCTCTGGATCTGGGTCAACCGGCTTTACGCCGGACCGCAGCGGAACTTGCCAAAAAAAACATCCATCCTTTGGGCCATCAAACCCCTTCTGTCGTTCTGGAAACCGCGCACGGCAACATCGGCCTTTTGGGCGTAACCGACACGGTCAATGCTCAAGGGGATGAACGACGTCTCCTGATGGCCGATTCGCCCCAAGTCTTGGCGGAAATCAAGCGTCTGAAAGCCCGGTGCACTTTGGTAGCGGTCTATGTGCATTGGGGCCGGGAACTCGATAATCTGCCCACCGCCGGAATGAAGCAATTGGCCGCCCAATTCATTCAAGCCGGGGCCGATCTGATCGTCGGCACGCATCCCCATGTATTCGGCCAAGTGGGCTGTATTCAGGGCCGGCCGGTTGTCTATTCCCTTGGTAATTTTCTCTTTGATCAAAAATATGCGGAAACCAAATCCGGAGCGATCCTGCGTTGTAAAATCGAAGCCGACTTAAAAACCGGCTTCACACTCCGGGGAATAGAAGTCCCCGAAAACAGTTATCTGCCGCAACCGGCCAAAAAAAACCTGTTTCAAAAAGAAAACAAATTTCTGACCTCCTGTACCTTTGGAGTCCGGCCGACCTGGACCGGTATTTTTACACCGGATCGTAAGCTCAAGGGTCTGCGTCTGATCAAGGACGCTGCCAATCCTTCTTTGGCCCATCTCGAGCTTTTTGACCTACAGGACGGTAAAAGAAAATTGAGGACCCCGGCCATGCCTATCTGGAAATTACAGCCGGTGGATATCGACCAAGACGGCCTTTCGGAAATACTTTTGATTCAATATATTTATTCCGCCTTGGACAATGCGGTAGCCAAAAGAGTTTATATCTATAGCTTTAATAAAACCTTTCATGCTCTCTGGCGGGGCAGTGGTTTGAGCCGCCCTTTACTGGATGCGGCTTTTGTAAACAACCCGCAGGGCATGCCGATTTTGATCGCTCTGCATACCGCCGATTCCTTCTTAGTGCAAAACCCCCAGACCCCGCAAAGAGTCCTTATGAGTTACCATTGGAACGGGTTCGGGTTTTCAGGCCATAAAGAACGAGCCTTACAAACCCCGGCCGTTCGCCTTTCCTGTATTAAAGATCAAATATACCTGATCGCAAATAACGACTTGATTTCAGAAGAGATCCCTGTGGATTTTTTCCATTGACACCCGGGCCGCAGCCTGGACATAATGAACCATATAGCCTTTAATAAAAATCACCTCATGAAAGGTTTCCGCCATGACCCTCAAGAAAGACCAGCTCGATTTCTTAAAGAAACTCTGCGACAGTTTCGGCCCCTCCGGTTTCGAGCGCGAACCGGCCCGTATCGTCAAAAACTATGTGCGCCAATTCACCAAAGACATCCAGGCCGATAAGCTCGGCTCCCTGTTTTTCCGCAAAAAGGGCGCCAAAAATGCACCGGTCATCCTGGTCAACGGCCATCTGGACGAAGTCGGCTTTATCGTCTCCAGCATCAACAACCTGGGGTATTTGACTTTCAACCCCCTGGGCGGCTGGTTCGACCAGGTGCTCCTTTCCCAGCGGGTGCGCGTGCGCACCAATAAGGGCGATCTGTTCGGCGTGATCGCCGCCAAACCAATTCACATTTTGTCACCCGAAGAACACAACAAAGTCATTCTTAAAGAAAAAATGTTCATTGATATAGGCGCATCCAATGATAAAGAAGCTGAAGCGATGGGGGTACGCATCGGCGACGCCATTGTTCCGGACAGCAATTTGATTTACATTGAAAAACCGGTTTTCAAAGATACGCAAGAAACCGGCAAGGCCCGTCTGGCGATCGGTAAAGCGTTTGACGACCGTGTCGGCGTATTTATCGCCGCTGAAGTTCTGCGCGAATTGGCTGGGAAAAAAATCCTGCACCCCAACACCTATGTGGGAGCCGCCACCACCATGGAAGAAGTCGGACTGCGCGGCGCCCGCACCCTATCCTATCTTGTGAAACCTGATATCTGTATCACTGTTGAAATCGACATTGCCGGAGATGTCCCAGGCATTGAATCGCACCAAGCTTTATGTAAGCTCGGCCAAGGCCCGGCCCTATTGACTTACGACGCTTCCATGATACCCAACCAGCCCCTCAAGGAGTTCGTAATCGACCTGGCCAAGAAAAAGAAGATTCCTTTGCAGCTTTCCTCCATGCCGCGCGGCGGCACCGATGCCGGAGCCGTGCACCAGATGCATGCCGGCTGCCCCAGTATCGTAATAGGCGTGCCCACCCGCCACATTCACTCGC